>MNXL01000393.1 GCA_001871755.1 Anaerolineae bacterium CG2_30_64_16 | reverse complement strand
GGGGTGGCGGCAACGGGCCGCCGGGTCGCGCATTTGCGGTGGCGCGGTCTGGGCTACTTCGGTTGCCTCGGCGTGGCGTTTCTCTTCGTGGAAATCCCGCTGATCCAGCGGTGGATCCTGTTGCTCGGCTACCCGACCTACGCGTTCACCGCGGTCGTGCTGAGCCTGCTGCTCTTCTCGAGCCTGGGGAGCCTGCTTACGCGCGCGCGCTGGCTGCCTCGACGGGCCGCTTTGGCCGCGCTGGTCGGGCTGGCGGTTGCGGCTGCGCTGCTAATGGGGAGGCTGACCGACAGCGTGCTGGGGTGGCCGTTCTGGATGCGCAGTGTGGCCGCGGTGCTGGGGCTGGCCCCGCTGGGGGTCTTGATGGGGCTGCCGTTTCCACTCGGGCTGGCCTGGCTGGAGGAGGCCGCGCCGGGTCTCGTGCCGTGGGCCTGGGCCGTCAACGGGTCAGCGTCGGTGTTGGCATCGGTGCTGGCCGCGATCCTGGCGCTCAGCTACGGGTTCACCGCGGTGCTGCTGCTCGGCGCGCTCTGCTATGCCGCGGCCTGGCTCTTGCTTTTTGGCCCGCGGCCGGCCCGCGCCAGGCCCGCGGATGGACCGGTCTAAGGCTCGCCCCCCGTGAGGGGCACGAATCGCACCGCGCCCAGGTTCGTCGCCGCCAACTCCCCGCCCTGCTTCTCGAACAACCACAGCGTCTGGACGCTGCCCTGTGGGCCGATCGGGACGATGAGCCGGCCACCCTCAGCGAGTTGCCCGGCCAACGGCTGGGGCAGGTGGTCCGGCGCGGCCGTCACGATGATGGCGTCGTAGGGCGCGTGCTCCGCCCAGCCGAAGTAGCCGTCGAGGTTCTTCACGTGCACCTGGGCATACCCCAGGTCGCGCAACAGTTTCTCGGCCTGCGCCGCCAATTCCGGGATGATCTCGACCGTGTAGACCTCTGCCCCGACCTCGGCCAGGATCGCGGCCTGGTAGCCACTGCCGGTGCCGACCTCCAGCACACGATCGCCCGGCTCCAGCTTGAGCGCTTCAGTCATCAGCGCCACGATGTACGGCTGCGAGATGGTCTGTCCGTAGCCGATGGGCAATGGGTGGTCCTCATAGGCCAGGTTCTGATAGCTTCCAGGGACAAAGCGATGGCGCTCGACGGTCGTCATGGCCCGGAGCACGTCGCGGTCCGCAACGCCGCGGGCGGCAATCTGTTCGTGGACCATCTCGTCGCGGGCCTGCTGCGTCGGATCAGGGCCAGGGGTGGGAGCAGGGGCGGGAGTGACAGGAGCGGCAGCAACGGGTACGAGAGCCGGCGCTTCGACGCGCACCGATCCCGCGCAGAAGAGGACAATCAGGAGCAACAGAATCGCTGCGCCGTATCTGGACATCTTCCCTTCTCCGTCGCAGGCGCCAACGCCTGCTTACCCTGCAAATCGGCCACCTACCCCCCAACCCCCTCCCTACGAGGGAAGGGGAGCGCCGCCCCCCCTCGCCTCGTAGGAGAGGGGGGTAGGGGGGTGAGGTTTGCATCCGCCGGGGCGTCACGCCCGGCACGATCAACTGAGCTGATTATACGATCTTTCGCGGCCATGCGCAACATGCCCACGGGTACGGTTACAGCCCAGCCAGGTTTCCCTTGAACGCGACTTAATGCCGGAAATGTCGCTCCCCCGTGAACACCATCGCCATCCCCAGCCGGTCGGCGGCCGCGATCGCTTCGGCGTCCCGCACGGAGCCGCCCGGCTGGATGCACGCGGTGACGCCAGCGGCGGCGGCGGCCTCGATGCCGTCGGGGAAGGGGAAAAACGCGTCGGACCCCATCACTGCACCCTGGGCCCGGTTCCCCGCCCGACGTGCCGCCAGGTAAACTGCATCCACGCGGTTCATCTGGCCCGCGCCGACACCCACGGTGGCGGTCCCCTGCGCGAGGACGATGGCGTTCGACTTGACATGCTTGACCGCCAGCCACGCAAACGCCAGGCTCCGGCGCTCGGCTGCGGTCGGCTGCCGCCGGGTGACCACCTGCCAGCCGTCTTCGTCTACGCCACGGTCGTCGCCGGTCTGGGCCAGGAGGCCGCCGCGGACCGACCGTAGAACCGACGTAGGGGCGGCGCCTCCGTGCCCGCCCCCCGGGGCACTGGCGATCATCACCCGGCAATTCTTCTTGTGTTCAGCCAGCCAGGCCAGCGCGGCGGGCGTGTACGCGGGTGCGGCTAACAGTTCCACGAACAGCGGCCCGATCTCCTCGACCAGCGCCAGGTCGGCCTCACGGTTGACCGCAATGATCGATCCGAACGCTGACACCGGATCGCACGCCAGCGCCAGCCGGTATGCCTCCACCAGGGTATCGGCCGTGGCCAGGCCGCTGGGGTTGGTGTGTTTGATGATCGCGACGGCCGGTTCGCTAAACTCCTGCGGCATGGCCCACGCGGCATCCAGGTCCACCAGGTTGTTGTAGCTCAGATCCTTGCCCAGGAGCTGCTCGAACGCGGGCGCGGCGCCGGCCCACCGGTAGAACGCAGCCTGCTGGTGTGGGTTTTCGCCGTAGCGCAGGGTCTGCACGCGTTCGGCGGCCAGGTTGAGCACGGCCGGCAGCAGCTCATCTTTCTCCACCATGCCCGTCAGCCAGGTGGCGATGGCAGCATCGTACGCGGCGGTGTGGCGGAACGCCTTGAGCGCCAGCCGCCGGCGCGCGTCCACAGAGATCCCCGCTGGGGCCGGTCTCCCGACCGAGTCCCCCGCGCCTCGCAACGCGTTCAGGAGGCCGTCGTAATCGGCTGGGTCGCAGACCACGGTCACCGTTTCAAAATTCTTGGCGGCCGCGCGCAGCAGTGTCACCCCGCCGATGTCGATCTCCTCCACGGCCTGCGCCTCGGTGACGTCCGGCCGGCTCACTGTCTCGACGAAGGGGTAGAGGTTGCAGACGACCAGATCCACCGGCGTGATGCCGTGGGCCGCCAGCTCGGCCAGGTGGTCGGGAACGCGGCGGGCCAGGATGCCGCCGTGGACGGCCGGGTGCAGCGTTTTGACGCGGCCGCCGAGGATTTCCGGGAAGCCGGTGACCGCGGCGACCTGGGTCACGGGCAAGCCGGCATCGCCCAGCGCCCGCGCGGTTCCGCCGGACGCGACCAGCTCGAAGCCCAGGCCGGCCAGGCCGTGGGCGAATTCAACCAGGCCGGTTTTGTCATGTACGCTCAGGATGGCTCGTCGGGGCATGGGATCACAAGCTTCCTTTCGGTAATTGCTCGCGCAGCATAGTCGCAAATTGTCGCGCACGGGTCGGTGCGTCACCGATGTAGTCTGTAGCATCCAGCCAGGCGTGTGCTGCTTCGGGCGAGGCATAGCAGGTGATGCGCGGGTCGGTGCACAACAGGTCGGCCAGCGGGTTCGGCTGCCCGGCCTGCACCCGCGCCCACGCGACCAGCGCGTGGGCGCGGATCACCTCGTGTAACGCCTGGCGGTCGGCCCCGCGCTTGACGCATTCCATCAGCAGCCGCTCGGTCGCGGCGAAGACACCGTAGTTGGCGAGCAGGCGGGCCGTGGCGTCAGGGTTGATGGTCAGCCCCTCGATCAGCCGGAAGCCGCGGCGCAGCAGCTCGTCGGCCATCAGGAACGCCTCGGGCAGGATGCTGCGCCGGTTGGCCGAGTCGTCCAGGGTGCGCTCCAGCAGGCTATGCGCGGCGTTGTCCCACGCCACCCGCGGTAGCGCGGCCAGCAAGCGCGCCAGGCTGTCGATGTTTTCGGCGTTGACCGGGTTGCGCTTGAACGGCATCGCGCTCGACCCCACCTGCTGGCTGCCAAATGGCTCGGCCCACTCGCCGATGGGGGGCGATTGCAGCACGCGCAGATCGAACGCGAACTTGTAAAGCGATCCCCCCAGCCCGGCCAGCGCGGCGAGCACGCGATAGTCCTGTTTGCGGGGGTAGGTTTGGGTGGTGACCGGGAAGGCATCAAGGCCCAGGACGGACATGATATGAGATTCGAAGTCACCTACCCCCCCTGCCCCCCCTCCCTGCAAAGGAAGGGGGGGATTCAACTCCCCCTTCCCTACATGGGAAGGGGGTTGGGGGGTTAGGTCCAGCAACTGTGCATACGACGCCGACGTCCCCACCGCACCTTTGAACCCCTTGCCGCGCAGCCCGGCGCGCAACCAGCTCAAGTCCTGCCAATCGATCCACAGATCCTGGGCATACTGCGCCAGCCGATAGCCGGTGGTGGTCGGCTCGGCCGGCTGGAGGTGGGTGAAGGCCAGGGTCGGCGTGTCGGCCCAGCATTCGATTTGCCGGGCGAAGGCCAACAGCAGTTGGCGCAGCCCGGCCAGCACCAGGTTGAGCGCGTCCCGCACGCGTAGCGCGTCCGCGTTGTCTTCCACATCCATCGAGGTCGCGCCCAGGTGGATGATCCCGCCGCCGGCCGGGCACTGCTCCGCGTAGGCCCGCACCTCGGCCATCAGGTCGTGGTGGATCTCCGCCTCGATCTGCTGCGCGCGGGCCAGATCGATGTCTTCCACGTGATCGCGCAGATCGGCCACCTGTTCGGCGGTGACCAGCCCGGCGGCCTGCTCGGCTTCGGCCAGCGCCACCCAGATGCGGCGCCACAGCCGGCGTTTGTGCGTCTCACCCCACAGCCGGCGCATCTCGGCCGACCCGTAGCGCCAGGTGAAGGGGGAGAGGTAGGTGTCGTGAGTGTAGATTGGTTCATCGGACATGGCGGTTTTCCTGGGTAGGAGTAGACAAGGAAACAAGTAGACAAGGAAACAGGGAAACAAGGCGGTCCCGATGCCTTACTTGCTGCTCGTTACTCGTTACTCGTTACAATCAACTGCTCCCGTTCCGGCCCTACCGACACGTACTGGAGCGGCGCGCCGGCCAGCTCGGAGATGCGGCGCAGGTAGACGCGAGCGGTGACGGGCAGATCGTCCCACCGCCGGGCGTCTTTGGTCGAGACGCCCCAGCCGGGCCACGTCTCGTACACGGGCATGACCCGCTCCAGGTCCGCGGTGGCGGGCATGCGGTCGATGCGCGCACCGTCGAGCTCGTAGCCGACGCAGATCTTCAGCTCGGTGAAGTCGTCCAACACGTCCAGCTTGGTGATCGCCAGGTCGGTGAAGCCGTTGAGCCAGGCTGCGTCGCGGATGGCGACGCCGTCGAACCAGCCGCACCGCCGCGGCCGGCCGGTGGTCGCGCCGTATTCCTGCCCGATCTCACGCAGCCGCAGGCCATCTTCGTCGTGCAATTCCACGGGAAACGGTCCTGCGCCGACGGCCGTGGAGTACGCCTTGACCACGCCGATGATCTCGTCGATGGCCGTGGGCGGCAGCCCGGCGCCCACACACGCCGCGCCCGCCACCGGGTTCGAGGAGGTGACGTACGGATAGATCCCCCAGTCCAGGTCGCGCATCACGCCGAGCTGTCCCTCCAGCAGGATCTGCTGGCCGCCGCGCACGGCCGCCTGGATCATGGGCAGGGTGTCAACGATGCGCGGCCCGAGGATCTCGCCCCACGCGACGGCCTGATCGACGAGCTTGTCCAGGTTCATGGCCGGCTGGCCGAAATAGGCCAGCTCCCGGTTCTTTCGCGCCAGCACCTGGGCCAGCCGCGACCGCAAGTAGGCGGGCCGGGTCAGGTCGCCCAGGCGGATGCCGTACCGTGCGGCCTTGTCCGCGTAGGCCGGGCCGACGCCGCGCCGGGTGGTGCCGATCTGCGCGGCGCCGCGGGCCGTCTCTTCGAGCCCATCCAGCCAGCGGTGATAGGGCATGATCACGTGGGCGCGCTCCGAAAGCCACAGGTTGTCGGTCGAGACGTCCGCTTGCCCCAACTCGCCCATCTCCTTCAGCAAAGTCTCCGGGTTGACCACCGTGCCCGTGCCGATGATGCAGCGGGTGCGCGGGTTGAAGATGCCGGACGGCGCCAGGTGCAACCGGAACGTGCCGAGTTCATTGACCACGGTGTGGCCGGCGTTGTCGCCGCCCTGGAAGCGGATCACCATGTCCGCCTTTTGAGCCAGGTAGTCCACCACGCGGCCTTTGCCCTCATCGCCCCACTGGGCGCCGACGACGGCTGTGACTGTCATGTCAAGCTTCCTTTCCGGGCAGCGATAGCGCTCTCCTAGACGACGATCAGTGCGATGGCGACCAGACAGAGCAGGACGCCGACCCATTGCGGGCGTGAGGTCGGTTCCTTCTGCAGGCCGCGCGCCAGCAGCACTGTCCCGGCCGGGTAGAGCGACGTCAGCACAACGGCCACGTCCAGCCTCGTGAGCTGGCTGGCCACCAGGTAAAGCGCATTCGCCGACGCGTCGAGCAGGCCGGCGAGCAGGGCGATCGGGTTGCTCCTCGGCCCCGGCAACGGCAGGCGTTTGAGCCGGAGCAACGCCAACGCCAGACCGAAAGCTACGATCTTGGCGAACATCAGCGGCAGGAAGACCGCATCCGCTTCGACCTGCGCGATGAAGATGAAGAACGCGCCGAACGCGATGCCGGCGAAAACCGCCAACAGCAGGTTGTGGCGTGAGCCCAGGCCATCCGCGGCGGGCACGCGCGTCACCAGCCAGATGCCGGCGATGGCAATCGCGAACCCCATCATGCGGACGGGCGGCGGCAACCCCTCGGTCAGCGCGGCAAAGACCACGGGCACGGCCGCGCCGATCACGCCGGCAGTCGGCGACACGCTGGCCGCGTTCCCCAGCGACAGTCCCCGGTAGAGCGCGGCCAGCCCCAACGAGCCGGCGACGCCGGCCGCGGCCGCCCACAGCACGCTGCGCGGCGAGGGCAAGGTCTCCCGCCACAGCAGGGCAAAAGCGGCCAGCAACGCGATGCTGGCGATCGCTGACAACGCCAGCACCTGGAACTGGTGATGGCGCCGCGTGGCCACGCCGCCGCTAAAATCCCCACCGCCGAACACGGCCGCCGATGCAAGGGCCAGAAACGCGCCGAGAAGCTGGGCGACGATCACAGACCTGGCTCCCGGCTTGGGTCATGGTCCATTTCCAGGCGCCCCAGTCATACAAAGCGCAGCGGGCGCAGATAGGCGCACGGCATCGTTTCTCTCCGACAAAAGGTGACGCCCTCCCCCGGGTGTTGCCCGGATGGAATGGGGCGTCACTGCGCTGACGATTTGTTCCATCGTGGAACCGCTCAATTCTAGCAGCAAGGCGGTTAGGGGCCAAATCGGGGGATCGGTCGATTCATCACCTGGCTACGCGTCTGCTGAGCGCCCCTTCACAGCGATCCGCCGCTCGCCCGCCGAGTCACGGACTCGGCTTGAGCAGATTCGTCCCCACCTTTTTGAGAGGATACGGATAGTGTTCATGCCGAGCGCGGCGCCTGTCCTGAGCCGTGTCCTGAGTCTATCGAAGGGCCTCGTCGAAGGGCCACGGTGCATGAAAACGGTAGCTCGGTCGTAGACCCTTCGCGAGCCTCAGGACGAAGCCGACCACAGCAAGAAATTCGTTGTTTTCCCCATTCGTTGTGTATTTTCAGGGCAGACAGTGACGGGGGGTCATCAGCGCGTGAGCAGAGCCTCGAACAGTGCTTCGTACTGGTCGGTGATCGCGTCCCAACTGTAGACCGCAGCGGCCCGGGCCGCCGCGCGGGCGCGGAGTTCGGCGACCAGATCGGGGTCGGCCAGCAGCCGGGCTAACAGTTCGCGCAGCGCATCGGCGCCAGTTGCGCCGTGGTAGCTCAGCCCGGCGTCCCCGATCGTCTCCAGGTTCTCGGCCGTGTCGTGAACCACGACGCAGTTACCGAACGCCATCGCCTCCAGCAGGGCCGGGTGGGTGCCGCCCACCCCGGACGTCTCCACGAAAACGGCTGCGTTGGAGCCCAGCTCGTGATACGCCGTCCCGAACTGGTAGCCGGTGAAGATCACGCGTGGGTCGCGAGTGGCCTTGAGCCGCGCGATGTAGGCCTCGGCGTAGGGCGCGTCCCCGACGATGACGCACCGCAGGTCGGTGTCCAGCCCCTGGAACGCCTCAATCAGGTGGTGGGCGCAGTTCTCCGGCACCAGTCGGCCCACGAACAGGATGTATTTGCGGGCTTCCAGGCCGAAACGCGCCAGGGTTTCGCCGGGCGGGACGCGGGGGACTTCCGAGCCGTAGGGGATGTAGGGCGGCTCGCTCCCGTATGCCTCGCGGTAATAAGCCTGGACGACGCGCGAATCGGTCAGGTAGGCGGTGGGCAGGACAGGGGCCATCCGCTCGGCGAAGCGGATGTAGGCCTTGGCCGGCCCCGGCCACTTGGCCCGTTTCCAATCCAGGCCGTCCACGTTCAGGACGGTCACCTGCCCGGCCAGCCGCGGGATCCAGGCCACCAGGCTGTTGCCCGCGATGACGTAGAGCGCGATGTCGTAGCCCTGGGTCAGGGCGTGCAGGCCGGAGAGGGCGCTGTGGACGATGGTGTCCAGATATTTGTTGGGGATGGTGGACAGCTTGACCAGCCGCATGCCCCGATAGGTGGGATCGGGGTAGGCGATGTGGTGCGTGCGGCAGTACACGGTGACTTGGTGGCCGCGCTGCACCAGTCGCGCGCCCAACTGTTCGTAGTAAGTTTCGAACCCACTATAACTGGCCGGGATGCCCCGGCTGCCGAGCATGGCGATTTTCACTTTGCATTCCCCGTAGCGTTGTTGGCATAATGCTCGACGTATGTCTGGTAAAACGTCTCAGCGATGCGCGCGTGCCCCACGTCGTTGGGATGGAACGTGTCGCCTTGATATTTGGGCGGGAAGGCACTCGGTTGTTTCGGGGCCGAGATACCGTCCGGCCGATCGACCGTCACCGCCCACAGATCCGCCACCGCCAGGCCGCGCGCGTCTGCCTCCGCTCGAATCCAATCGCTGTAGGCGAGCGCCCGGGCGCGGGTTGGGTTGCCATCCGACCAGCCGCACCACGGGATCGTGCCCACGATGATCGCCGCGTCCGGCGCGCGGGCGTGGATGCGGTCGAGCATCGCGCCGTAGCGCGCCCGCCACGCTGACTCAGGGACCTGTTCGCAATTGACGTTGGCCACGTCGTTGATGCCGATTTCGATGAAGACCAGGTCGGGGTGTCCGGCCAGCTCTTCCCAACGCCCCTCCAGGCTGGCCAGCGTGCAGAACCGGCGCCAGTACAGCTCTTCGATCTGATGCCCGGATTGCTCCTGCAAATTCCCGAAAAGCAGGCTGCGGAAAGTCGCATCCGCGTCAGACGCATAGAGCCCGCCGGTCAGGCTGTCGCCCAGGATCCAGATGTGGGCGGGTGCGTGGTTCTGATCGGTGGGTAATGCGCTGCAACCTGCGCCAAGGATCAGTCTACAGGCAAGGATCAGCGCCCCGAGAGTTGGTACACAGTGCTTACGGATAAGAGACCTCCATGCCGTTGTGGTCGGTCATGATATTCGAATGAAAGCATGACTTACCTGACCCGGACAAGACCGCTGCGCTTACAGGCCGGACCCAAACAGACCAAAGCATTCAGAAAATTCTTGCCTGTTGAACTGGTGAGGCCCTATGGTTGGTCAGAACAGGCTGGCCCATTATGTTCGATAAAATACTGGCATGCAGACGCGCGAAACGGCCCGTCAGGTGCCCGCTCTAAGTATTGCTGCCACCAGTACACAGCCCCTACGCTGTCGCTCAGCGCGTCACTGGTCGTTGCCAGCAGCACGCAGATGTCGGCATCTGTCGATTTAGATTTTTCTGCGGCCGCGAAATGTGCCAGTGCTTGAGCAAGCTGGCCTTTTTGCCGGTATGCCTCTCCCAACAAACGCTGGGGCCAATACTTGTTGGCTTCTTTCCGCGGCAAAGAAGCTAGAACTTGCAACGCCTCGTCGGGGCGTTGCAAGGCGGTTGCACTGACAGCCAGACCCAGTCGCGTCTCCACGTCATCCGGCATGCGCTTCAAGGCAGTTCGGTAAAGCTCGATAGCCTCCTCGTGTAACCCCAGCAAACGCATCTCCCCCGCGATGTCCCGCAAATACTGGGGCGAAGGATCTACCCGTGCGAACTCGGCGGCACGGTGCAATGTGTGTCTGGCAGCCTCGGTATCGCCGATCTTACGCTGAGCGCGGGCCAGGCTCAGCCACACGGGCGCCGCTGGGGGGAGCTCCATGCGTTCAACCTCAGCAATCAACTCAGAGGGTTTTGCCTGTCCACCCACGTAAACCAGGTGTAAGTTGCCCCAGAAAACGAGATCAACATGACTGAGAGGATACCAGGCGTCAGCTATCTTGTCCTCTGGGTCGAATGCTCGTTGGATTTGGTTGACTATCAGCCATGCCCGTGGTTCTGCCAGAAGGCGAGCCTGTAACTCAGCAGGGTCACGTGAATCGAGAGCAGGATGGGTGGGATCGTTACTCGCATAGAAACAGGCGATAGAAGGCATCCACGGTGCATACAAGGGCATGGGCGGCGAGGCGTTTACCAGGCGGATCGCATCGCGCCAGTCTTGCTTATGGACTGTGTAGTAATGTTGCAGGCCAAGCCACAGCGCCAGCCAGAATACCGTTCCCAGGAGCAGAGCTACATGAGTTCGGTACGCTGGTCTGCGAACAAAAGCTACTACCAACTCGGCCAGTGCGTAAGTACCGCGAGCCGCCAACAGGAGAAATGTTGGTGCCCAAATGATCAGATAGCGATCCGGAAACGGGCGCACAGGCATCGCCAGCAAGAAGGCAACCGATGGCAAGAACCATAGAACTGTGAGCCATAAGACCCGCCACTCGCGCCTGGCGACCATCGTCACGCAGCCAAGCATGGCCAGGAGGGGGATCACCTTTCGCCAGGGAGAAGCTGCTCCCGCGCCGAGCACATAGGACATGTGCTTCACCAATGCTATGGAAAGCATCCTAGGCTCTAACCAGCCGGTACCGGCAGACGACCTGCCGGCCATCTGGGCAAACTGTTGCTCAGCCTGGGCCAGCCACGGTATGAAGAGCAGAAACGGGCTAACCAGCCAGATCAGGCTCCCCAAGAGCACCCGTGGAGGCCTTTGTCTTTGCAAACGCAACGTTGACAGAATCCCAAATAGCGCAAGCCCGGAAACGGCCAGTACCGCGATGTAGTGCGTGTAAAGGGCAAGTGTCGCTCCGAGCAGCCATATGACCCATCCCGGATGCCGCCACCCACGCGCGTCAAGACCAGGGCCCGGATTACCTGTGGCCCATACCAGGCCACAGACCGCCACCGATGTCCACAGCACCACGAACGCATAGGCTCGAGCTTCCTGAGCATACTCCACCTGAAACGGTGCCAGAGCAAACGCCCCCGCTGCGATCAGGCCAATCGCCGTCCCCGCAGGCCGGCTCCATAGATGGCGCGCGGTCATGTAGAGCGCCGCGACCGCCAATGTGCCAGCCATCACCGAGGGGAGGCGTGCCGCAATCTCAACGCCCAAGGCGCCAAACCCACGCAACGCGGCCCACACGGCATAGTAGTGTAACGGAGGGTCAACCCCCCAACGCAGAAGCCGAAGGGCAATCTCAGATACCGGACGTTGCGCCAGTTCGGCCGTGTAGATTTCGTCAAACCACAAACTCTCACGCCCTAACTGCCACATGCGTGTGCCCAGAGCCCCCACCAATATCGGCAGAAGCAGCCAGGTGCTCCAGACAGACATGGCTGAAGCGAAGAGACGGTTCGAGCGGTTCCAGGCGTTCATCGTTTCTCCAGTTATCGTTGCGTTTCGTCTAAGGCGATGGTCTTCGCAAGCCACGCCGAACCACTTCGGCTAACGTCTCCGACTGGCGAATCCAATAGCGACTTTGGAAGCGAGCAGTGCTTGATATACTCGCTCAAACGTTACTATATGCGCAGCAAACCCAAACTTCTCCACCGCCCGGCGCCGGCCGGCCGCGGCCATGCGCGCCCGCAGATCGGGATCACGGACCAGCCGCTCGATGGCGTCGGCCAGGGCGGCCGGGTCGCGCGGGGGTACCAGGAGCCCGGTTTCGCCATCGCCGACGATCTCCAGCGGGCCGCCGGCCGCGGTGGCGATCACCGGCTTGCCGCTGGCCATCGCCTCCAGCACCACCAGCCCGAACGGCTCCGGCGCGGTGCTGGGCAGCGCCAGCACGTCCAGGCCGGCCATCACCTGGCGGGCGTCCGGCCAGAAACCAACCAACTGGACCCGATCGGCCAGCCCGCCCGCGGCGATGGCCGCCTCCAACGCCTCCTTGGGCGCCGATTGGCCGGGCACGATGTCGCCGGCGATCACGAACCGGGCCTCGGCGCAGCGGTCGCGCAGCAGTCGCGCGGCCTCCACCAGCACGCCCTGCCCCTTCCAGGTGTGAATCCGGCCGGCCATGCCGATCAGCACCTGGTCCGGCCGGATGCCCCACGCCTCCCGCGCCGGCGCGCCATCGTTGGCGGGGTTGAACCGCTCGGTGTCGACCGCGTCCGGGATCACTATGACTTTATCCCGCGCGCCCCGGGCCGCGCCCAGCCCCAACAGATGTTCGGCCACCGGCCCGGAGATGACCACGATCCGATCCGCCGCGGCCGTGACCAGCCGGGCGATCAGCCAGCGCAGCCAGCGCGGCTCGACGATGATCTCGTGCACGTGCCACAGCAGCGGCCGGCCCGCCAGCTTTGCGGCCAGCGCGCCGCCCAGCACGGCCACGGTGTTGGCGTGGACCAACGCTACGTCTGCGCTCCGCATCCAATCGGCCAACTCCCGACTCCCGCGCCAGAGCCGCCGCGCGAACCCGGGCAGGCCGCGCGGGCTGAGATAGCGCCGGCGCAGCACCGCGAAATCGATGTGACGGACGGGGATGCTCAGCTTCGTCAGCTCGTCGCTGAGCCGGGCCTGGCCCTGTTCGTAGGTGATGTCGGTCGGCAGCGCCACCAGCGGCGCAAAGCGGGTCCGGTCGAGCCGCCGCAGCAACTCCAGCAGCACCACGTCCGAGCCGTACATTTCGTCGGAGCTGTGGATGAAGAGAAGGGGGATTGGGGATTGGGGATTGCGGATTTGGGACTGCGGATTGCGGATTGCGGATTGCGCCATTTGCCATTTGCCATTTGCCGATTTGCCGATTTGCCGATCCCCGATCAACCGCGCCCCTGACGCCAGCAGCGCGGCCTGGACCCACATCGCGGCCAGCCAGGTGCCATCTGTGGCCTGGTAGGCCACTTGCAGGACCACGAAGCCAAGCGTCAGGCCCAGCAACGCGGCCCGGTTGTGCGGATTTGAGGCACGCCGGATACCGCGCGCCGCCGCCCAGAGCAACGTGACCACGAAACCACCATAAGCCAACAGTCCGAAGACGCCGGTTTCTTGCAGCGTGCGCACGATCTGATTGCTCAGCCAGGCGGGCGCCCAGTTGCGGATGCCGTGCAGTTGGTAAAAAGTGCCGGGTCCCCAGCCGAGCCAGGGATGGGCCGCCCAATCCATCAGGCCCTCGTAGTAGTTGCCCAGCCGGGAATTGACGGTGGGATCGTTGGCCAGAGTGGTGAAAGTGCGCAGGCGGGCGGCCAGCGGCACGCTTTCCGGTAGGGTCTGGATCAGCAGCAACAAGCTGATGACCAGGAATGGTCCACCCAGCGCCAGCAGTGTGCCGCGCAGGTACTGGCCGCGACTGCGCGGGCTGTAGTAGATGAAAAGCAGCGCCAGCCCGACCAGCAACGCCAGCCAGGCGCCCCGGCTAAAGCTAAGCAGGACCGCCAGCCCGGTCCCGGCGACGGCGGCCCCCAGTGGGAGCGATAGGCCGGAGAGCTTTGACCTGAGGGAGGAAAACCGGGCCGAGTGAGCCAGGAAAAGCGCCAGAAAGGCGATCAGCCAGGCCGCCGAATGGCTGCCGAACATGTTGCCTTCTTCCAGCGTGCCGTACGGCACGGGATGGGTCAGCACCCAGGCCGTTTGCACCCCCACGTTGATGCCGAAACGGTACAGCGCCAGGGCGATCAAACCGAACGCAGCCTCGCCGAACGCCAGGAGCAAGAACCCGTGGAAGGCCGCCGTCCACGAGCGCGGCGTCCGCAACAGGTTGATCCCCACGACGTAGGTGGCGACCATCAGGGAAAGCCGGAAGATGTGGCGCAACGAGTCGCCGGGATCGGGCGCGTTGGCCAGCGTGGCCCCCACGTTAAGCCCGAACCAGGCCAGGGCGAAGAACGCCGGCCAGTCCAGGCGAAACGGCCTTTGGTGGATGATGATCTGCCAGAGCCACAGCGCGCCGACCAGCAAGATTGCCGGGTGTTCAGGGCGCACTGAAACGGGACCGACGTCGGCCTTGAAATGCGTCAGCATCGCCGCGGCGACGAGCAGCACCATGCCACTGACCGGCCAACCCCGCAGGAGCACCAGCGCTCCCAGCAGAGCAAGCACCAGTAACGCGGCGGGCAATGGACCGAAAACGGCGCCCGCGGCCAGGACGGTCCCGGCCCCGATCAGCCAGAGCCAGGTCGGGCGCGGCACCGGGCGCTGCGTCGTGGAAAATCCGGTGGAGGCGGGCAGTTCAGGCATCTTGCACTTCACTTTGGGGCAGGCGGTTGCGGAGCAAATGCGCCGGTACGCCACCCACCACGCTATACGGCGCCACATCCCTGGTCACGACGCTGCCGGCGGCCACGATGCTCCCCCTGCCGACCGTTACCCCGTCCAACAAGATCGCGCCCGAACCGAGCCAGCAATCGTCCTCCACGACGACCCCCTGATTGGTGACGCCCTGCGCCTTCATGGGGATGTCCACCCGCGTCGCCACATGGTTCTCGCTGTGAAAACTGACCCGTTGCCCGATCAGCACGTTCTCCCCGATGCGCACGCCGCCGGCCGCGCCCACGAAACAGAAGTCGCCCAGATTCGAGTTGGCGCCGATGCTGAAACCCACCCCCAGCCTGGTGATGACGCCGGTGGCCTCGATCACGGTGAAGCGGCCCACATTGACGTTGTCGCCCAGCCGCACGCCATCGCGGCTCAGCGCGTCGATCTGGACGTGCTCCTCCAGGGTGACATTGCGACCCAGGTGCAGATGGCCGGTGTGACGCACCCGGACGCCCCGCGCCACGAACAGCAGCCCATCGGCGCTGCCCACCCGGCAGCGTAACCACAACCCGCGCCACAGCGCCACCCCGCGCGCCCACAGCAACTCGATCAAATCTCCGGTCGAGAGGACCGGGTCCACGCGGTAGCCGGGGTCGTGTTTTAGTTTTTGGATCAATCGCTCGATGCTCTCGTGTAACGCGCTCATGCCAACCCCACCTCACGTTCATAGCGCGGCCCGGCCACGGAGAGCGCCACGCCCAGCTCCTGAGCCCGCGCCTGCAACCTCTCCCCTGTCGCTCCCCAGCCGCGTTGCGCGATCAAAGCCTCGGCCGCGGCCTGCATCGCCGCCGGGTGCGGCACCGTGAGCGCAGGTTGGGCCACGATCTCGGGCAAATCGGCCACCTGGGTGGTGAGCACCGTGCAGCCAGTGGCCATCGCCTCCAGTAATAGGAGTGGCACATCCACGGTGATGCCGGACAGCCGCTCGTAGGGCAGGAGCAGGAGATCCGTGTGGCGCAACTGGTTCAGCACGCGTTGCTCCATGGCCGGGTCATAGTCGTGGTACGACCCTCCCGAGTAGTGAATCACGTCCTGGGCCTGGAGTTCCCGGTGCAGGGCCAGCGACGCGGCCGAGTGCGGATAATAGTACCCGGAGATCTCGGCTGCCAGGTCGGGGTGAGCGGCTTTCAAGCCGCGCAGCAGGGCCAGGATATGTTGTACGCCCTTGTCGTCGTCCACCCGGCCCATGTAGGCCACCCGCGGTGGCCTATCGCCCCGCGCGACCGGCTCGAAGAAGTCGTCCGGCACCGGTGGCAGGAGCGTGAAAGAAGACACCCGGTAGCGGTTCAGTTGGCGTTGCAGCCGGGGCGAGACCGCGATGACCCGATCGTAGAACAACTTGAACAGCAGGATGCGCGCCAGACGCATCACGACTTTGTCCGGCCAGACGACGTACAGGTAGCCGAGGCGCGGCCGATCCGACCGGTTGCGCTGGCTGGCCAGGTAGCGCATCGCGGCCGGATAAGTGGCGAGCGGCAGGTAGGAGAGTTGCACATAGGCATACCGTTCGTGCTGAAGTCGCTGAGCGGCTGTGGCGAAGGTCGGGAACGTGTACAGCGTGGTGTCCGCGGCCAGCCGCTGCGGCGGGGCCGCGGGTTCGCCGAACACCAGGAAATCGACGGCGTGGCCGCGGCCGGTCAGATAGCGCGCCAGCCGGCGCAGGATGCTCTGATGCCCGCCGATCAGCCGCGGGTCCACGCCGTAGGAGTAGCCGACGAACGCCACCCGGCTCACTGCGGCCCTCCTCCGGGGACCATTCCCCAGGCCACATAGGATTCGGACCCCAGCGTGGCGACCAGCCGCAACCAGGCCGGCCAGCGCAGCGTAGCCACTGCCAGCCGGCCATGCCAGCGCAACAAAGGCGCGGCCAGCCGTTCGCCGATCAGCGGGTACTCGCTCTCACCGCCGCGGAAGACTGGCGGCCGGAAGATGACCGGCGCAACGCCGACGTTCACGAAGCCTGACTGGCGCAGCATTTTCGCCAACTGCCACGGCGTGGCCCGTTGCATCCAGAAATTCTCGATTTTGCCTCCGGCGCGGCCCGGATCGGGCCGGCCCATCAGGCGGCGCAAGGCCTGCATCATTCGCACCCGGCCGTTCCAAATGGAGGGCGCGGTCTTGGTGATGATGACCACCCGGCCGCCGGGCAGCAGCAGTGAACGCAGGCGGCGCAACGCGGCGGTCTTGTCCGGCAGGTGCTCGAAGACCCGTACACTGTAGGCGCCGTCGAAGCGCGTGTCCGCGGCCGGTTCCCAGGTCGCGAAATCAGCCCGGACAAACGTCACGTTGGCCGCGGTCACCCGCCGGCGGGCTTCCGCCAGCATCTCCGCGCTGAGGTCCAACGCCGTCACCGCGACACAGCGCGCGCTGGTCAGCCCGGTCCAACTGCCTGGCCCGCAGCCGATTTCCAGCAACCGCTGTTCGGGTTGGGGACGGAGTGTTTCCAGCAAGATGTCGCGGGTCGCCGCGAAGTCCGCGCGGGTGACGATGTTGCGGTCCCAGCGGTGGGTGAAGTAGCCGGCCGCATCCGCGTCGTAGAAAGCTTGCAAGCTGTCGATCGATTCTGGTTTGATCATAGATCTGATAGCATCTCCCCCCAGGATTGGGGGGCAGGGGGGCATTTTCAGCTGCCCCTACCTGCCGATCATCTTTCGCACCAGCGCCAGATCCTCGCGGGTGAAGGCGCGCGTCATAAATGCCAGCCCCGCGTAACTTAGCGCGCCGGCCGGCAGGCTGACCCACAGCGGCCAGGCGCGCAGCAGGGCCAGCACGGCGCTCAGTCCCAGCGCCGCGGGCAACGCTCGCCCGAAAGCCCGCCCCAGGTGCAACGTGCCCAACGCTCGCCGCACGAAAAACGCGTTGAGGGCCGCACCCAACAGGAAGGTCAGAGTCGTGGCGATGGCCGTGCCGGTCACACCTTGCCAGCGGGCCAGCCCATATTGCAGCCCGACCCCCACCAGGACCATGATCACGGTGGTGTCGCGCGCCACGCGTTGTAAGTTGGCGGCCACCAACGCCCGGTTGAGTATCACATAAGCGAAGTACGGCAGCAACATCCAGCCCAGCCAGGGCAACACCGTCACGGCTGCGGCGAATTCTGCCTGCGGATACAAAAGCCCGATCACCGGCGCCGGCAGGATGGTCGCGCCCACCGCCAGCGGCAAAAGCACCGCGGCGCTCCAGGCGAACGACTTGCGCAACACCCAATCTGCCTGTCCGTTGCCGGTTTGCTCCGCAGTTTCCCCGGCAGCATAGAGACGGGACAGCGTCGGGAAGATCGCGTCGGCGTAGGCCAACGACAGCAATGCCACCACCTTCGCCAACTGGTAGGCGGCGTTGTAGACCCCTGTGGCTGCCTCGCCAGCGACCTCGGTCAGCACCAGGACATCCAGCCGGAACAGGATCGCGCCGAAGGCGGCCAGGATGAACAGGTCCAACGAGCCGTGCGCCAGCGCCAGCGCGAAATGGGGCGAGACGGCCGGCCGGCCGGGATGTGTCACGCGGCGCATACTGATCAGATTGACCAGCCCGCTGAGCAGTACGCCCACCACGCGCACCCACGCCAGCGCGACCACGCCGTACCCGGCCGAGAGCAGCCAGATGCTCCCCACCAACTGCCAAAGGGTGCTTACCCCCTCCGCCAGCGCCAACGCGGCCATGCGTTCGTGGGCCTGGAGCAGCGCACCGGCCACTGAGGCCAGCGCGTAGGGCGGGATGGCCAGGGTGGCCACCTGTAACATCCTGGTCGTATCGGCCGGATAGCCGATCAGCGCGACTGCGGCCAGCATCAACAACATGGAGGCGGCGGACAGGGTCAACTGGGCCGCCAGCGCATTCCAAAAATAGCGGTTGCCCGCGGCCGGCGCCCGGGCCACCTCCCGCGTGACCAGGCGCGGCAGTCCAAAATCGGCCAGAATCTGAAAGATGTTCAGGTAGGCCAGCAGCAGCGCGTACTTGCCCAGCCAGGCCGCGCCGAAGCGGGCGATGTATAGGGTGATCGCCAGCGCGGCCACGATGCGGAAGCCCTGGACGGCTGCCAGTGACGCGGTGTTGCGCGCCACGCGCTGCGCAGTACTCATCGTGGCGCCTCATCCGATAACGTCTTGTCCACTCCCAACTGCGTCAAGCCGAGCAAGCGCCGCAGGCTGGTCGCCAGGCATGACCGCCATTGGTCCCGCAATTCCGCATAGACGGCCTTGCGGCGGAGCAGATAGAGCGCCTCGTATCCCAAGATACGCAACAGGAAGCCGCCCGCGCCAAACAGGTGCAGCAGGCGCACGACGCCAGGCGCGTAGTGCGAACGGTAGTAGTGGTCGAGGCTGTGGACGTTGATGGCGAAGAAGCCCGGCCCGCGCTGCCGCGTGCTGCGGCCAATGTGGTGGATGATCTGCACGTCGGGCAGGCAATAGATGGTCCAGCCCCGTTCGCGCAGCCGGCGGCAGAAATCCACGTCTTCGGCGTACATGAAGTACGCCTCGTCGAGCTGGCCCACCTCTCGGGCCGCTGCCAGTCGCACCATCAGCGCCGCGCCCGACACCCAGTCCACGCGGATTGGCGCGCCGGCCAGGTATTGCCGCTGCGCCAGCCACATGCCTCGGAACAGGCGCGGGGCCAGCTTGTACAGGAAGAAGCTATAGTTGAACACCGTCCAGAGCGACGGCTCGTAGCCCGCTGCCCCCCCCTGGATTTTGCCGCTCAATACCTGCAAACGCGGCCCAACGATTCCCACCTGTGGATGGTCGTCCAGAAAGCGCACCATGTGTTCCAATGTACCGCCAGGAACCTCGGTATCAGGGTTTAGCAAGAGTGTATACTTACCGCGCGCTTGAGCCAGGGCCTGGTTATTGGCTGCGGCAAAACCACGATTCTCGTCATTGGCAATTACTTTGATCTGTGGATAGCGGTCTCGCAGCATGGCCACACTGCCATCCTGTGACGCGTTGTCAACCACCCGAATTTCCAGCGACACTTTATCCTGGGCTGCCAGGATAGAATCCAGGCATGGTCCCAGGAACTGGCGGGTGTTCCAATTGACGATAACCACAGACACTGTTGGCCGGGAAGCGTCTGCGATGGTGTGCTCCAAACTCGATCTCCCGAATTAGTAAAGCGCGGCGTGGCGAGTCACCGCTTCATAGAACACAGCCTCTAGTTTATCCGCTATATGATCCCACTCATAGACTTCTTCAACGAGGGCACGGGCAGCTACTGCAAGTGCGTGTCGCCGTGCACCGTTCTTCAAAAGAGCTATGGTTTCATCGGTAAACGCTTTTGTAGTGTCGGCCAACGCAATATGATGCCCTGGCTCAACGCTCAACCCTTCCACACCAACAGTTGTACTCAACACCGGTACGCCGAGCGCCATCGCCTCCAAAATCTTCAGCCGCGTGCCAGAACCGGCCCGCAGCGGTACCAAGCAAAGATCAGCCCGCCGATAGTAAGGCACAACGTCCGGCACTTGGCCGGTCACGTCGACCCCTGGCTGCCCATCAGCCAACGTGCGCACCAAAGGAACATCCATATTGACCAACGTCAATGTTGCTTCCGGGCAACGCCGGCGCAGTTGAGGCCAAATCCCCGTTAACACCCAGTTGGCCGCATCCAGGTTGGGCGCGTGTCCCGGCGATCCTACAAATAGCACGTGTCGGCCTATCCTGGTTACGTGTTCAAACCGCAGTACTTGTGTGTCCACGCCGTTAGGGACCACAACCACGTGGCCGGCCGGATTCATACGACGCAGCAACGCCGCATCTACTTCTGACATTACTAACACATTGTCAACTTGCCCGGCGATCCAGGCTTCATAGCGAGTAAACCGTGGTAACTCACGTCGCAGACGCCAGCGCAAACGCCAGTCAGTGGCAACATTCAATTGCCGTCGCAGTGTTACCGAGTAAAGGTCCAGTGCGGTGGTGATCCTGGTTGCACTGCCTGTCAGATTCAACAAATATGGTGCCAGGTAGCTACACTCTGTATGGACCACATCGGCCCTGGCTGCAACTTCAGCCACGGCAACCCGCATGGCCGGTTGATTCCAGTGGGTCACCCCAGCCGGCTCACGCCCCAGGAGAGCCCGTAGATGCCGTCCCAACACCCCCCAAGTGGCTGGCCAGGCCGGATGCAAACGAGCAAACGGCACCGCCCGCACATCCCAGCCTTGCGTTGCCAGCCAGCGCAGCGATTCTTGCTCTTCGGCTGAGCGGTAGAAGCAGAGCAAACTCAACTCGTGCCGACGGCGCAGCCGGTCAAGCAAGTGGTACGACCGAACCTGCCCACCCGAAACGGGCGGGCAGGGTGACACGGGACATACATTTACCAGACGCATGGCTCAAGACCGATCCGGCAAGGGCATCGCACCATGCCGCAAATCACGCAGGGCAGCTTGCAATAATGCTACCTCTCTGCGAGACAAAGCCCCGCTAGCTACCAGAAAAGCTAAGTAGCTCAGCGTAGCTACACTCCCACGCACATATAGGGGCCAGCTCCCAGGAAGAAGCAAAAATAGTCCTCCCGCCAACATCATTCCCAACGCCGGACGGACAAACAAGCGCCCGGCTTTCAGTCGGACTAAATGCCGCTCCACAAACCAGTAATTCTGCGCCAGCCCCACCAGGGAAGTCAACAGCGCCACAGCGCTGGCCCCCACTGCCCCCCAGCGCGGGATCAGGGTCAGGTTAAGGCTGACGTTAACGGCCATATTGACGAACGCCACCCGCAGTGAGACACGCTCGTTGTTGCTGGCCAGTAATGCTCGGAAAAGCAGTGCGGCGATGGAGGTGGGCACAAGCGACCAGGCCAGGATTTGTAGAGGCAACGTTGTCGCCGCATAGCCTTCACCGTAGGCGAATGCTACGAAGCTTGGCGCGGCCACGGTAAATAGCATCGCAATGAACGGGACAGTCACAGCCAAACCATACAAACCGGCTCGCAACATGCGCTCAAACCGGTCAGGAGCAATCCGATATGTTTCGGCCAGGCTCGGGTAGATAGCCACCATCAGAATTGGCATCAGCAAACCTACCATCTGAATCGGTCGATCGGCAGCTGAGTAGTAGCCTACCTCAGCAGCATTTGTCATGCCTCGCAAGATCCATACATCCACGTTTTTATAAACGGCAGAAAGGGCATTCATCCCTAAAAACGGCAAAGATAAGCTGACCAAAGAGCAGAAAAAAACTCTGTCAAAGCGGAGAGACGGATGTATCCGATGCCATACCAACCACGAGTAAAGTGCCGCCAGAATTGCTCGCTGCCCAACCAGTACATACAGTACAGCGGCCAAGCCTTGTCCCTTCAATAACAAAAAAACCGAAAGGGTGGTCCCAACCAGGTGAGTTAGAAACCGAAAGGCCGTGATAAATTCCATTCTCTCCCAGCCCTGAATCACTGATTCTGGCACAACCGCCAGCGAATCCGGGACCAATACCAAGGCCATCAGTCCGACGTAATACACGGTCTGAGCGGGATAGCCCAATCCTCGCGCAATTTGAGGCATGGTGACAGCCCAAATCGCCGAGGACATCAGCACAAGAATGCTGGACTGGATTAGGTACTGCCCAGCATTGTAACGGTCTCGGGCCACCTCTCGCACGATCAGTAAATTCTGGCCAAACACTGAGAGGGTTTCAAAGATAGCTAGAAACGAGAAAGCCAGCGCATATTCACCCAGGACGTCAGCATCCAGTTGGCGGGCGATGAACAAAAACAAGACAAAGCTGATAGCCCGTTCAAGGACCAACGATGTGGTAAGGGCCAGGAAGTTGCGTACTACGCGTGCCAAAATACCCATGGGCCTTAACTCAAGTAACCCAGGGCCCGAAGGCGGTCAGCAACAGTGGCTTCATCCTTGGTGCTGAGACCATCTGCCTTGGCTTCGCTGGTTTTAATCATCGTGGGGCCATAATTCACGGCCTTCTTTGTAACCAATTGCGGGATCACCCGCCCGTCCAGGGCGGGGGGAAGCGGTATGCCAAGAGCCTGGCACAAAGTCGGGGCCAAGTCCCATAGATGGGCTTCCGTGATTGGGCCGGGCTCAACTCCTGGGCCAGCAGCGAGCAAGATGCCGTCCAGATCATGATTGCCGTTCAAGCCAGCCGGTTCAGAGAATAGTGCTCCTGTCGGCGACGCGCCATAAGCCAGCATATAGTTATTACGCGGATCGTTGGCATCTCTCCGTGGCTCGACAATCAAATCAGGAGCCATTGGAACATAAGGACCGCTATAAAGCTCTTCTCGTTGATAGACGGCTGTGATAGGAGCAGCGCCAGTTTGCGGGTCTCTCAGCGTCAACAGATCATTGACCAGTTGCTCACGCAACCCGTCATACTGCTTTGGTGCTACAATGCCCTGCGGCTCACGCCCGCGCAAGTTGATACGGATGCCACCGACATCGCTAAAGAAGGCTTGGGTTTGCCCCCAATCGATCCAGGCCGTCGGATCGGGCCGCCAGGCGTCTACCATGGACACCTTGCGCAGGCCCGGCAGTACCTGTTTCAAACGGCGTACATTCGGCACTTGCCGCAGCCAACGCAACCCATGAGCCACACTTCCGCGTGTCCCGGCTCCTACCTTTGGCACTAACCAACCTTTACTCGCCAACCAGGCATTTACCGACAACGCCCGATAGCAACCATTGAAGCCATGATCAGAGAGCACGACGGTGAGAGCGTCCGGGGCAGCCAATGCCATCAACTCACCTACGGCAGTATCCAATTGGCAGTATAGTTCCAGAATGCGCGAGGCTAACTGCAGCGAGCGGATTGGGTCGTAGCGGGGGTGCTTCGAATCTAAGTGCCGCCACAAATGATGCTGGATACGGTCAGTTGCCATGAAAACAACTACGAACAGTTCCGGTAAGCGGCTCCGTATCAGGTAGCGGGCGGCTGCTAGATGTTGTTGTGTCAACTCGGCCAACTCGGAGATCATCTCTTCGTCTCGCAACCCGGCCTCATCTACATCCAACCGGTAGTTTGATACATTGGCCAATACATTGGCTTTTAGATCTGACGGCCAAGTGAAGTTGCTGTCCAAATTGGGCGTAATCAGCCCCCCCACGCTGAAGCTGCCTTCTGGCAAAGGTCTTGGGGGGTAGCTCACCAAGGGAACATTGAAAACACCAACACGTATACCCTGAGCAGCTGCATGTTCCCAGAATGTTGTTGCCCGAAGGTCAGAAGCCGTCATTAGACGCGTGCGATAAGTGCCTTGTACAAATCCTGCAAAACCAAAGATGCCGTGTTGACCAGCATTGACACCCGTCGCAAAACTACTCCAGGCAACCGAACTCTCAGGGCGAATAGTGGAACGTAACGGGCCACTCGCTCCTGTGGACGCCAGACGCGCTAAAGCGGGAAGTTTTCCTGCTTTCATCCAGGGTACCAATAAGCGCATGGTTGCCCCATCCAACCCGATTACCAGCAGCCGTGGGCCAGCATATTTTGTCATCACTACAGATACCCCAAACCAGCCAAGCGTTCGGTCAACGCAGCAACTTCTTCGCTGGAGTAGATTTCATCTATCGCGGCCCCTTTACGCCCGTTGGCAGCTATTTGGCTGATAGGATGCGTGTCCAGCCACTCTTGGTCGAATATCTGCGTCAATACTCCCCCCGCTAAACCGGTGGGCACCGGCACGCCAGCCAGGTGCAAAATCGTTGGGGCCAGATCACCGATTCTGGCATCATGGACCTCGCCAGGGCGGATAGCAGGACCATGGGCGAGAAAAATGCCCTCGGGCCGATGCTCTCCCGTACGGAAGGAAGGATTAGCCAGGGTCACTGTTTGGGACCGCAAGTTAGCAACAGTCGAATAGTCGGGGTCTAATTCCAAGATTACGTCAGGGAACTCTGACACATGCTCGCCAGTGTAAAAATCTTCCCGCCGCCCTGCCCGGCGCACCAACGGCCGCCCAGTGATAGGCTCGCACCACTCTTTTGCAGCGGCGATGATTTGGTCTCGTACCGCCTCGTATTCAGCACCGGGAGCGATGACCCCCTGTGCCTGCCGACCGCGCAAGTTGACCATGACTCCCGCTACGTTAGCATAAATCAGCACAAAATAAGCCTGGGTTGCCGACCAGTTCACTAAGTCTGTGACTCGCTCAGCGTGCCGCACGGCGCGGCGTGCCCGCTGCGGCAAGACCGTCCTGACCCAGCGCCTCAGGTGGCTGTCGCCTAGTCGACTTTTCCAATAGGCTGGATTACGCCATCCAACTGCGGAGCCCTTTTTGGGAACCAACAAACCCTGATCCCGTAGCCAGGAATTAACGTGGGCCCATCGTCGTGCTGCCGGGCCAAAGCCATGATCAGACATCATCAGCACGGTCACATTCGGCCCACTCGCGGCGATCAGCTTACCCAACCAACCATCCAACCGACGGAAATGGGCGTGCACGCTGGCAAGCATCGTAGGGTCGGTGCCTCCATGCGCACCCCCTAGATAATCCCAAAAGAAATGTGATATCCGGTCAGTGCTGGCATAGACAACCATGAAAAAGTTCGGTTGATGGCGGGCAATTAAGTCCAGGCAGGCTTGCGTTCGGACGGCTTCGATGCGGTTAAAATCTGCGAGTAGTTGCACCTGCTGCGGCAACTGACTCAGATCAAAGCTTCCCATGATGCCGCGCAAGTAGTCCGGCTCCACGACGTACTCCGGTCCCAATTCAGCAGCGATGGCAGGTGGGTAGGTAAACTCCTGAGCGCCAATCGGGGTCAGCATCCCGGTCACCAAGAAACCGTTTACAGGTTGTGGGGGATAGGTCAATGGCACGTTGACTATTCCCACACGCCAGCCAGCATCTCCCAGCCAACTCCATAAAGTGCGCTGGCTCAAAGCGGCACTCGTTGCCAACGCCCTCCCAGGCGCCATGTCATAACTGGCTGCATCCTGTTCAAAGAAGGAGAGCACACCATGTTGGCCAGGATCCTTACCGGTCATAAATGTGGACCAGGCGGGCGCGGTGAATGGAGGTAACGTCGAGGCCAAGTTGCCCCATGCACCCTCAGCACGCAGTTTAGCCAGGTTGGACATTAACCCGGCCTTCAATAGTGGCTCCAACACGGTCCAACTGCCGCCATCCAGTCCGATGACTAAAATCGGTGCTTTTCTCCCCATGACGCGCTTGATTTCCTTCCCTCATTGCCTCGAAAACTGGTACGGTTGCTACTCAGGCCAGAAATTCCGAGCACTTGAACACTACGCTTGTGAATACCATACACCTGAACTGGCGCCAAACGAGAGCCAAAGTGCTCGGCACCTGAATAACAACCTGGCACGGCCATTTACCATCGCGTGCTCAGTATCCAAAACATTGCTACGTTAGTTGCTGTCAGCGAAGTCAACAGAATGGTTTCAGCCTGCTTGCGCCACTGTAGGGGCAAGCCATTGCGAAGCCCCACGATGAGACAGACGCCAATTGGCAGCAAGGCTGGCAATATATATCGCCCTTGCGGTTGCCAGGCAAAGCCGACCATCGGCAAGGTAGTCTGAGCTAAAATCAAGATGACAGCACCCACGCAAAGGAGAATTGGTCCCTCAGCGCTCAGCCAATCGACAATCCTTGCCTGGTAATCATCAAAGAGGGTATCTTCTTTGCTCCAGCACCCGGCCAACTCACGGGCCAACTTGCCGATCACTCCCATTGCAGCCAATCCACACAAAGCCGCCAGCCAAACGTAGAACGGCCAGGGGAATGGCGCTTGCAACCAGCCAAAATTACCCCAAAAGCCCGCAAAGGCCAGCACGCCGAAGATGGCATATCGCAATAATGCACCCATTCCCCGCTGCTCAGGCTGAGTCAGTGCCAGAAACCAGCCACGCGGGGCTTGCAAAAATCGTTCAACCCATAAGAACAGTGATGTAGCTCGTCGCGCAGGGCGTTCACCAGACGAATTCACCAAAAGGTTGTTCCTTGGCTCACCCACTGGTACAAGCTGCACACTTTGCCACTGCACAGTACCTGTAGCTACTGTGTGCCCCTTCGCTCCGACGGCCAGCACAATCCTGATAGGTCCTGACCTGGCCCCTGGTGTGAACGACAAAGTACACGAATGCCAGGTTCTCTCTGCCAGACAAACAGCTTCGGTGGCGACAACGTTATCGTCTGCTCGTACACTAACCTCAGTGAACCCATCCAGAGAACGTACTTGGGCCTGTAGCACCAGCGGCCGGCCCCGAACATCCCAGGCATGCTGTCTGCCGATAGTTTGCTCAAGTAAGGCACGCCGATTGATGCTCCGATCGAACAGAGCCAATCCGGTCCTTCCAGCAGCTACCCAACGACTACTCTGGCCTGACCACCCTCCGGCAACCCATGCCGCCGGCCGGTCATTGATCGGACTGGCCAGCCAGGCTGCGAGTAACACCAGAACCAGGCCAACTATCACAACACCGTACCGGAATCCAGGCAGTGAAATCTGGCGTCGCCACCGGTGGCTAGACCATCTAGACCATACTGTGGGCGGCAGTGCCAGAAGCATGGCTTCAAAGGTCAGTGGCCAGAGGAACAAGTTCGTTTTCTTCGTCTGCAACCCAGCAGCGGCCACGCCCACTAAGATCGCTGCTCGCCACCATAACAAGCCACGCCGAACCGCCCAGATTCCAATCGCGCTTCCTAACGTTCCTAGCAGCAGCGCTAACACGTCGTTGTTCAATGCGGCACCCATAAACGCCGCCATCGGTTGAAACACCACGAACGCCGGCAAGGCAAATTGCAGTTTGTGATCCGCTGGCCAGCCGGTCGTGGCAGCCCAGGCCGTCAATAGTACGGCCAGCACAAGCAAGATTGTAGAAAATAAACGCCCAATCAGCAACTGTTCTCGTATGTTGGCCTTTGGCCAGACGCGCCAGAGCAGACTGAGTAGACAGTAATAGTCAACTGGTTCATCCCCCACCTGTGACCCTGAACGCGCCAGAAACGGATCGGTATAAAAGGTGGTAGGTAAAGGATTGGGAGTAAGTGCGCGTACATTAGCCCAGAAATCAGATCGGGCCAAGTCAGCGATGATGGTCTGCTGCAGGAATATGTCGCGATCATCTGACAGAACATCAAGCCCGTGGGCCAACACTAACCGTGCATATTCATAATGTCCTGGCTCATCCGGTGCTTGCCACGGTGGCACCAAGAATGCCAACACAATCCCGCGAGCAAGCGTGAATCCGACCAACAGTGTTAGCCAGGCCCATTTCCAGCGCGTACCCACTGAGTCAGAGCCCAGGGCGCAAGTATTCGGTTCCCATCACGATCATCACCCCACCCAAGAGGCCCAACAAAAACGCCGCGGCCAGGTTCATGAGCCAGTCAGGCGTCGCGGGTTTGCCCGGCAGGCCGGAGGGGTGCATCAGCATCAGCGGCGTTCCCGCCACCTCTTGTTGGATCGGGATCTCGGTGACCTTGCGTTGTAGGGCACTCACCGCCTCTTGCGCCAGGTTGTAGTCGTTCGTCAGCCGGTCTTGCTTCTGGAGCAGCCCGGCGAGCTCGGTCTGAATGGCCGTTGTCTCGGTTTCGAGCCGGGCAACCGTGTCGGAGAGCGCCTGCTTCTCGACATCGCTCGCTGCCAGAAGTTGCGCCAGGTCACCGTGCATGGCGGCGACCCGCGCGCGGGTTAGCACCCCGCGCGCAACCAGCATCGGCGTGTCCAAGACCTCGAGCGGCAGGGTCTCGAAGCCCGCGGCGTTGGCCTGCGCGGCCCGCGCCTGATCCTCCAGAAGACTGATCCGGGACAGGGCCAGGCGGTAGTCGGCCAGATCGCTGTTGTTCAGCACCAGTTGCTGTTGCAGCAGGGGCAAGCCGGCGGCCAACGACCCGTTGTCCAGGGCGGCCATGAAGCTCCCCATTTGCAATGCCATGCCGGTGCGCGATTGGAACGCCTCCAACGCCTGACCGGCCGTGTCCAGGTGGGCCTGCGCCTGCGCCAGTTCGCCGGCAAATTTGAGTTTGTCGGCGCCCTGGCCGTAGCGCGCGTCCGTCTCGTCGATCCAGACGGCGGCCCAGGCGTTGGTCAGCTTTTGGGCCAGTTCGGCTGTGGGCGCGGTTGCATTCAGATAGACCAACCGGCTTTGGCCATTTTTGACATTCACTGCTCGCCGCAGCAGTTGCGGGTCGCGCAGGTCCGGCGGCAGTTCGTCCCCCATCGTCTCGATCACCGTGCGCGCCAGGGCTTGCCCCAGGGTTTTGTCAGTGATCAACACGGTGTAATCGCCTCGCCGGTCGAGCCGGAGGTCTTCGGTGACGGTTTGGATGTTGTTGTCCAGCCGCCACGTGTATTTTGGCGGGGGCGCGGTCAGGACCGCTTCCCCTTCGTAGGAGATCGGTTGCAGCAGGCTGAAGACGATCGCGGCCCCCAGCGTGATGGCGAGCGTGATGGCGATCATGCGCCAGCGCCGCCGCAGCACGGCCAGGTATTGGCTCAAGCTGAATTCTTGTTCCATCAAGGCTCCTTGTTGTTCCCGTCCACGGCATGCCCAGGCGCCCAAGGGATGTAATTGTGCTGGTCCAGGCGCGCCACGGTGACGCGCCCCAATTCGATCTGATCGTCGGCCAGCCGCTGACCGTCCGGGCCGGTCGCGATGACGCGTTGGCCGGCCGCGTCGTACAGCCCGGTTACCAGTCGGTAGTCGCCCGCCGGCATCTCGGTCGGCAACCGGACCACCCGCGGGTCCACGATCTGCTCGCCCAGCTCCCAGAGGCCGGTGGGATAGGCGCCCGCTTGCGGCGGGCCATCACCGAAAGCCAGCGGGCCGTCCGGTCCTTCCACGTGGAGGAAAACCTGATAATCGGCCGGCGGCCGGGCCAGAGCTCCCCACGTCAGCGTCACGGTGAAGGTGCTGCCGGCTAACAGATGCGGGATATCGGTTGGCCAGGTCGCGCTCTCCAGGCGAGCGAACTCACCCAACGTCGCCAGGCCGGGACCCTGAGCGGCGGCCACGGCTGCCGGCTCCATGGGCGCCAACTTGAACCGGCCGAACATCAAAGCATCGCCCAACGGCTGGCCCGCAGCATCGATCACCGGCAGATACGTTTCTTCAGATGCGGCTTGCCCGGCGTCATCGGCGAAGAGCGCCACCTTGACCCGACCCATGACCGGCTGCGCGATCGCCTGGCCGACCGTGACCCAGTAGGTCTCGCGAAACAGGTCTCCCGGCTGCCACAGCGTGGTGGCATAGTTGCCGCGGCCGGGGTAGATGTTGAGCTCGCCCACTTTGCCCTGGTCTGTCGCGTTCAACAGGTGCACGCCGACGGTGTAGTTCCGATCCAATGGCGCCAGCACGCGCCAGAGCAACGTCACGCCCAGCGCATCGCCCGTCCGGACGCGCTCGGGCCAGAGTCCGTAGGCCACCAGTTCGGCCGCGTCCCCGAAACGTGCGTCCAACGGCTGTTCTCTCGGCAACAGATCGGCGGTGGACAGCATCGCCGGCGGTGCATAGGCCGGCCCGATCACGTTCAGCGGCAACAGCAGGTTGAAGATGGTGAGCACGCAGGTCAACACCAGCGGGACCGCGCATCTAGCATGCTCTGGCCGGCCTGAGACCGAGCCGGGACGGCAGACAAGATTATCCAGCCCCAACGCGAGCAGGGTCGCGACCGCTCCCAGCGCGGGCAGCAGATAACGCCCTCGGATCAGCGTGCCACCGTAGTCGAAGTCACGGTAGGCGGCCATGAACAGCACGGACGCGGCCAACACGAGCAGCAACCCGGCCGCGATCTTCTTGTCCCGCCCAGACTGCCCTGAAAATCGCCCACCAACGATCTGGAATCGAGGCTTCAGCCGGTTTCTGCCGCTGACAACCAAACCGGCTAAAGCCTCCAGTCCAGGCCGTCCGTTTTTCATCCGTCGTGGCGGCGGACACGGCATGAAAAACTGCCCTGAAAATCGCCCACCTACCCCCCGACCCCCTCCCTGCGAAGGAGGGGGAGCGCCGACACCCCCCTCGCCTCGTAGGAGAGGGGGGGAGGGGGGTGAGGTTTTCACCCGCCGTGGCGTTGCACCCTCGCGTCCCGCGAACGCCCAGCGGCCCAACCCGGCTAACGCAACCAGGCACAGTGCGGCAAAAAACCAGTACACCCACCTGTACGCTTCCAGGTTACCCCAGCCGAAGGACGCCCAAAAGGTGCGAAAACCGTAGACCAGCGCGGAGGGCAGCGCCTCCCACTGTATCGGCTTGACCGTGCCGGTGCGGCTGAACCAGCGGTCCACGAAACGGAACGCTACCCACGGGTCCCGCGGCAGCAGTTGCCCGGTCAGCCGCACGTTGCGCGCGACCCACGCCCCGCCGATCGCCAACCCGCCAGCCAGCGGGATCGCAAAGGTCAGCAGGACGGTCAGCCGGTTGCTGCCCCGGCGCAGCGAACGGATCGCGCCGGCGATCAGAGCCAGGAGCACGAAAGGCGCCAATGCCAACGCGGACAGCTTGCTCACGAACGCCAGCCCGGTCGTCAGGGCCAGCCCCAGCGCCGATCGCGGTCGCAAGCCGTTCAGCACGACCTCAGTTCCCAACCAGGCGATCACGCACCCCAACGCGGCAATCAGCACGTCGTTGGTGACCACGCTGCTGATGAACAGCGACTGCGGCGACAGCGCCGCGATAATCAGGGCGATCAGCGCCACGGAGGGTCGCCCCGGGGCCAACAGCCGTCCCAGCTTGTAGACCGCGACCAGTCCCACCAGGCTGATCGCCAGGGATGCCCAGCGGGCCAGGTGTAGCGCCAGGATGGTCCCGCGCCAGGGAAAGCGTTCCTGGTCGGGGTGGTGGATGGCGGCGTTGATGCCGCCGGCGCCAGTCCCGGTGCCGAAATGCGGATTGACGTCGGGGATGACCCCGTCGTCCGTGTTGATCAGCATGACCGGCAGGGCAGCGATCACGTAGTAGAGGGGCGGCTGATTGGCTTCGTCGTACTCGTATTCGTTTGTCAAACGCACGTCGGGGGGCGGCAATGCCCGATGACGTGCGACATATTCCACGAACTTATAGTGCGCCCATTCGTCGTGCGCCTCCCAGGGCGGCGCCACGACGCTGTAGAGGCCGCCAAGGGCCAGGTGCAACGCCAGGATCACCAGCGCCCATTGCCTTGCGTGCGCCTGCGTCGGGCCAGGCAGACGCCTGTCCTTGTTGAACATCATGCCTTGACTCGGCCTCCTCGGTTCGCTTTCCATGTCACCCCCGCGGACGCGGGTGTCCAGGCGTCTGGATTCCCGCTTTCGCGGGAATGACGGGCGGGCGCGGGAATGACGGGCCATGTCACACCCGCGGACGCGGGTGTCCAGGCGTCTGGATTCCCGCTTTCGCGGGAATGACGGGCTCGGAGTTCCCCGGAGCGTTCAGTATAGCACATGGGCAGACGGGCGCAAAACGTTTTCATAGACGTTTTCGATCAGGGACGCAGCGCGCGGCCAGGTATAGGCGGTCATCACCCGCTCGCGCAACGCGCGGCCCCGCTCGGCGGCTTCTTCCGGATCGGCCAGCAGGCCGGCCAGGGCATTCGCGAGCGCCGCGGCATCGCCGGCGGCCGCGTAGATCCCGTGGTCTCCAAGATATTCGCGATGGACGGGGGTATCGAACGCGGCGATGGGCAGCGCGGCGGCCATGTAGGTCAGCGCTTTGCCACTGCCTTCGGTGGTCGAGAGCTTGGGCGCCACCGCCACGTGACCGAGCGCCAGGTGAGCAGGGGCCTCTTCGTAGGGTACCGGGCCGGTGAAGGTCACCCGATCTGCCAACCCCAACGCCTCCGCCCGGACGCGGTAGTGCTCTACGAACGGGAATCCCATGAGCAGGAGGTGGGCATCGGCGCGGCGGCCTGTCAGGATGGCCAGGGCCTCCAGCAGCAGGTCGGTACCCTGATATGGTGCGAGCAGACCCAGGTAGACGATCAACCGGCGATCCGGTGGAATCTCCAGCCGGGCGCGCAAATCGGCCAACTCGGCCGGCGGAAAAGCCGCGGCCGGCCGAAAGAGCTCGGGGTCCACGCTATCGGGCAGAGAGTGGATGCGTGCCGGTGACACGCCGTATTCCGTTGCCAGCAGGCGCGTCGCGTGGGCTGAGCTTGCCAGGATCGCGGCTGGCCGGCAGTCAATCCAGCGCTCCAATCGACGCAAGCCGCCCAGCCAGGCCGAATCCGGCATGACGAAGCGGTGGTCCAGCATCTCACCGGTCAGGCTGCCCTGGAAGTCAAAGATGAGCGGCCGGCGCAGCAGCGCGGCGACGACTGTGCCGATCAGCGCGCCTTCGTGGAGGTAGGCGTGGATCAGGTGTGGCCGAAACCGCAGCGCGGCCGCGAGCGCGGTCGGGCCGAGCACGGCATCCAGGGCGATCTTCAGCCGGGAGGAGCCGACCTGAACGCGGCTACCGGCCGGCCAGGGCGCGCGGACGGTCCGGATCCCCGGCACGTCCCGGCCGCTGGGATAGGTGACCAGCATGGTCGTGTGGCCGCGTGCCGAGAGGGCGGTCAGGTGGCCGCGGATGCGCACGTGGCAGCCGTAATCGGCGAAAAAGCTGGTGGGCGCGATGCCCAGGATTCTCAGTGGTCGCACATCGTGAAGATAAATTCCTAGCGCCGCTTCCTGGCGTCCGGCTGCCTGTCCTTGAACCGGCCGAAACCGATCAGGCTGCGCATGAACGTGCCGGCGGTGGGCAACTCCGTCGTAGTGGGCTGCTCGCTCCAATCGCCGCGGGTTTGGGCATTCAGCCATTGTCGCCCGCTCTCCAGCGCCTCTTCAAACGCCTGGCCCAGTCCCGCGTCGTCCTCCTCGATCAGGCGCTGGCGCCACTCGTCCAGCTCAGCGATGAGCTCGCCCAGCCAGCGGACGGTTTGCTCCCGGTTGGCGGTCACCGCGCTGGCCGCGGCCTGGGCGTCT
>MNXL01000158.1 GCA_001871755.1 Anaerolineae bacterium CG2_30_64_16 | reverse complement strand
GCAAGGCAGCGTCAATGTCATTAAGATAAGGGAACTAGCCCAGACCTGACAGGTTGTCGGGGTCACTTTTCAGCATACATCCACATCTGATGAGACCGAATCCGGCTTGCAACGCTACTTCGGGAAACCTGTCAGGTCTTAACTTAATGACATTGAAGGCAGCGGAATGTCACTGAGTGACCAGCCAGATCAGATCGTCAATTTCCCGGCCGTCCCGGCGCGTCCCTGCGCGGGCGGTCGTTCTTTTATGCGGCGGGGCGCCCGAGAAGCAGATGTTGTGGACGCTGTGCGCGGCGGGCGGTGGCGTCGAGTGGGCCAAATTGCGCGAAACTCGTGCCGCTCGCAGGGGGGTGGGACTGTGGTTGTGGGCTGAGGAGTGTGGTAGAATGAAGGCTAGAAAAAGCAAATCAGTCGCAAGGAGGCACGAATGGCTCAACTCCAAGACCTGTTGTTTGCCCTCGGATGGAACGACCCCGATTCGGTGATTGGCGCGTACATCGAGCACGTCGCCAATGACGGCTTGGCCGCATACAAGACGATTTTTCAGACCGGCAAGAAGCATGGCGAGCCGGTGTATGTACACTTCCTCAATGGTGTGTTCACGGCCGAGCGACTGCGGCCGCTCCTCGATCTTAGCGACGATGAGACGCGGGTGCTCTACTGCGCCTACTCCATCCACGACATCAACAAGCTGATTGAGAGCCGGCGCAAGTCGTTCAATGCTATCGCCGTCCGAGAGACAATCCAGGCCGAACTGGAGAAGATCGGCGCGCCGGGGTTCTTTCCTGCTTACCTCGATTATCTGGCTGACATCACTACGTTGGTGCGTTGTCACTCCGGCCACTACCACACGGCCGGCGAACTGCTGGTCAGGGCGTACAACCCATACCGCCTGGATCGCAACCGGCTTGAACAGGTCTTGTGCCCGCTGATGAAAGCACTGGACACACTGGAACTCTCAGGCACGTTGACCGAACATCAGGAGAAGGAGGCCTTTCTCGCCTTCCTCAACAGTGTCACCGAGCAGCAGTATGTCTTTGTCTATCATCAGATGAGTGAGCAACGGGGGCTGTTGACCAACATCATCCACAACGAGATCAGCCACTACCTGAAGGAGCATTTTGGGCTGGTACCACTGCTCTTCTACCCAGATGGTGTCGCCTACTTGATGGATAAGGCCAGGCCGGTGAGGTGGGATGCCGACCACCTGATTGCCATCGGCCAGGCAGTGGCACGCAAGGCAGCAGGGATGTCCCGCGGCAACTTCGCCAAGTTCATTAAAGCGCGGCCGGCCGGTATTATGGTGGATAGGCAATGCCTTGAGTTAGGTGTGTCATTTCACGATCTCTTCAACGTGGTATACAACCTGGTCGCCGCCAAGGTGGCCGGCAAACGATTCAAGATCGAGGAGAACGAAGCCAAGGGACGGAAGGAGTTGCAAGATGCGCTGAAAGACCTGCGGGATGAGAAGCTGGCTCAGGTCGTACGCGCCAAGCTCGATCGTCCATTATACCCACAAACACAGGTGGCCATGGGTGCAGCGGAACTCCTACGTTCGTATTACATCTTCCTGGCCGATCACTTCGCCAGGCAGGTGGGAGATGCCTGGCAGTACCTTTACCGGATGCTGGAGATCGGCCCAGACGCGGCGGCCGTGTACAACCTGTGCGACCCACGCTACCAACGCGCTTACGTGATTGCGCGCGACCTGGACCTGACGACTGAGCCCCTGTACGAGCGAATCCTGGCTGATGGGCGGGCGTTGATGGGTACCGAAGCGGCCGACGAGACAACCTCCTTGGGCGACTACGCCGTCCTGGCCGACTACGTGGCCCGCAATGTGATGTTCTCGTTCGGCGTTGAACGGCCGATTGACTTCGGCGCAACGCTCCGCAAGTACGTCGAGACCAACCACCATCAGTGCTGCTACTGCGGCTCCGAGTTCCCAACGGACAACCTGATGGCAGTCCAGGTGCCCGCCAGCGTGACGGTGCAAAGCTTCTCCAACCGGTTGCCAGGCGGATCGAGCCGCGAGCCGAAGCGCAACGCCTGTGATGTATGTCGTGTCCAGTTTACGCTGGAAAAGCTCACGCGCCAATCCCTCAAGGGCATCAAGACGGTCTTCCTCCACCTGTACCCGTACAGCTTCTACACCGACGTGTTCCTGGTCGCGCTGCGCGCCGAGGTGCAGGACATCCTGGCCCAGGACACGACCGTGATCTTCACGAAAACCGACGACGCCTTCCGGGAGTGGTTGCAGAGCGGACGGGTGCGCCTGACCTTTTCCACGCGCAACAAGCAGGGCAAGCCGTATCAAAACGGGTTGGCCTTGCCGCAGTACACCGAAGCCATCGGCAACGTGCTGACCTTCCCGCTCAACTGTCCCGGCGACAACGATTCGGAGCAGTTCCTGTTCGCCCTGCAAAATGTGCTCCTGCTCCAACGTTTCTTCGGCTGCAAAGTGCTGCTGACCGATTCGCCCGTGCCGGTGCTGAACAGCGCTGATTTCGGCGACCTGTACGTGGATAACGTGGCGCTGGGATTCGCAGGATTGCTGCCGCAGAATGACTTTGATACGGGAGCTTTGGGTACACTGTGGGACGATTTCCTCGCGCTCCACCGACTGCGCGGTGAACTCTACAATCCGAAGCGTGAAGAAAATCCGCTGCTCACGTTGGCAAGCGCGCTCGGCGGTGACAGCCGCCTGGGGCTGTTCCATGCGGCCGACCGGCTGACCGAGTTCAAGGCCGCCCAGGGCAAACCAGAGAAGACCGTGCGCGTCTGGCGGAGTATTGCGATCACCAGGCGAATCTTGCCCGACCTGCGCGGGCTTACCAAAGGAGGCGAGGCTGTGAAACAATTACAGAAGTTGGCCGAGATGGCTTGGGACGCGCACATCATCGGCCGCAGCCTGGAACGCAACGCGCTGCTCAAGCCGTTCGACATGTTATTGGACGGCCTGGAAGGCAAGAGCGAGGCGTTCGGGCTGGACACCCTGCGCGCTCAACTGACAGAAGAGATCTTCCGTCACCTGGAGGCGATCGCGTCCGAGGAGTACAAGCCCGGCCGTACCAAGCGCGAGAAGGTGAAAGTCTACGTTGACCTGTTTTTCGACGGCGTGCTGGGCGAAGCATACCGCAGCAACGTCAATCGTCTGCTGGCCGACACTAAGGGCCTGCGGTCGGCCTATCTGTTCTATCTCCGCGAGCAGATCCCGGTCAAAGAGAAGCCTGCTTCATAACCGATGACATTCATCCCAAGGAGGAGCCTACCCATGTCTATCCTGACACAGCACCAGAACCGTCTGCTGACAGCCTACAGCAACTTCCCGTTGGGCCATTACGTCAGCCTGATCATCGTCCGCAAGACCCAATCCGAAGCGTTATTTCGCACCGAGGGCGCCGGCGAAGACCTGTCCAAGGAATTCGTGCGCGCCGGAGAACAGGACGCGACGATCCTGCAACGTGTCGTGATCACCAAGCGTAAGCAGACTGCCGTCGAACGGCGTACAGGTCGCGAGCTGCTGCGCGACAACGGCCTGCTCTACGCGAAGGACGAACGGAGCGGCGTCTGCGCTTTGAACCGCAACAACGCTTGTGAGCGCTGCATTGACTGCATGTTGTACGGCTACGCAGTCGGCGGTGGCGGCGCGCAGAAGTCGCGCGTGATCACCGACGATGCCTTCAGCCTATTGGGCGCAGGGGTTGTGGCCGCCAAGCGCACCGGCAACGCGTTGTACGACAACAGCACCATGCGCGATCCAGAGACCGGCACACCGTCTCAGGCCATCTACGAAGAACCCTACGTCAAGCCGGAGACCCACTTCCTCGAAATCGAGACTCTCAAGGACGTGACACTGGGCGAGTGGGTGTACGCCATGGGCAACGTCCTACGGAGCACACGTTACGGCGCGGTGTCGAGCCGCCAGGGCCGCATCAAGAACGCGCTGGCGGGCGTGGTCTTCTCCAACTGCGAGATCTTCAGCAACCTGGAGCTGACCCAGCGGGTCTATGACCTGCTGAAGGCCAAAGACCCAGAATTGAACTTTCCGCTGCGCGACTCGGATGTACTGGATGCAACCGCTGCCGCGACAAGAAGTCTGATGGCTCGCGTCGCCAGCGCTGATCCGCTGATCCTCGGGTTGGAGGATGCTGCCAGGTTGCAGCGCGCCATCGTGGGAGTGTATCGCGATCCAGAACGCGTGGCTGCCCTGCTGCGCGCCACCGAGCGCGGGTATGCCACCGATCGCAAGGCAGCCGAGGCGGCCCACGCCGACGTCGTGCGCCTGCTGGAGGCCGCCGGGGAGGCGGGCGATGACGACGAGTGAGACAGCGCACATCTACCGCTGCGAGATCACGCTGTGGGAGCCCACCTTCTTCGCCAGCCGTGAGATCAGTGCGTTTTATCAGACTGAGCCGTTGATCGGCAATTACGCGCTGGCCTACGCGCTGGGATTGTGTGCAGCGCCATACCACAGCGACACGACGGTGCGGTACAAGGCCGACTTGCTACCGTTGAACCAACGCGGCGTGTACGTGACGCCGGCGACGATCCTGGGCGAGCCGAAGTTCACGTTGAGCCAATTCAACGCCCAAACCGACGCCTACTGGTACGCCTTCGCCAACAACGCTATTGTTACGCGGCCCGATGACCGGCGGGCGAGAAAGGATGGGACGAACTGGTACATCGTCGACCCGGTCACCGGCAGTCAACAGAAGGTGACGGCCAACAACTTTCCGCAGCACGGTCGGATCAAGATGCTGGCGTTGGGAAATCGCGCCGTGTGCTACGTCATTGCGCGCGAGCCGTTGCCGCTGCCGCGCTACATCCGCCTGGGTAAATGGATGAGCAAAGCCAGCGTGGAAGTTACCCACGCGACGAGTCGGCCAGAACAACGCCCCGGCGAGACGGTAAGTGTCTTCCTCAATCCTGCCGATCTGCCTGATCCCAAAGCGCTCGGCACGTTCGATCTGGTCAGCATTCATCCGGTGCCTCTGATTCGCCATGCGCGGCTGGCTGGCGCGTTCTACCGGGCGCCCGATGGTGGCTGGCTGCCGGCGGGGATGCGATTCGGCGTTGAGAGTCTACCGTGAGCGAGACGATTTACCTGCTGCCATACGCCGAGAAGCTGGCCCCGGCCAATCCCTTTGCCGAGAGCACGCCGGGGCTGCTCTATCATCAGTGGCGTACCTGCCAGGCGTTACGGGATCATCCACTGGTAGTAAACACCTACAACACCGGCACCGGCAAAACCCGCGCGGCGCTGCTGCACTTGATGAACGTTGTGCCGCGCGGGGTAAACACGCTGCTAATCGCGCCGACCAATGAGTTGATTCGCCAACACGTGGGCGACGTGCGCGAGTTTGTCTGCCGCGCCAAGCTGGACGTGCACGTTCTCCATGTGGACGCTCCTACGTTGCGGGGGTTATCCGCGCCCCGAGAGGGGGAGCGCGGTGGCGAGAAGCTCAACCGCCTGTTCCAGAACCCGCAGGACTACGACGGCTGGGACGGCCGCAAGCCGATCGTCGCTGTCACTAACCCCGACATCTTCTACTACGCACTGTACTATGCAGCCTACAATCCGCACGATGCGCGCAACCTGTTCCAGCAGTTTCTGACCCGCTTCGACTACGTCATCGTGGACGAGTTCCACTACTACTCGGCCAAGCAGCTCGCGAACTTCCTGTTCTTCTTCGCGATCTGTCGCGAGTGGGGCTACTTCGCCACCGGACGCCGCGTCTGTCTACTTTCGGCCACGCCGGAGCCGACGGTACGTGAGTACCTTGACCGCCTGTTTGCTCCAGGAGAGATCGCCTGGATCAGCCCCGACAATGAGCCGCTCGAAAGCGCGACCTACCCGACCACGCCAGCCTTGGCGTCTCTGGAACTCCAAGTGCAAGTCGCGGCGTTGGACGAGTTTGCCGGTGCAGCCCCGAATCGCGCCCTGCTGCGCGCCTGGCTCGATGCTGGACGCGAGGGCGCCCTGATCAGCAATGCCCTGTGGCGCATCAACCAGGCGTGGGCGGCCCTGGGCGGGCCGGATTTCGACGGGCGCATGGGCCGGATCACCGGCGCCGAGTCCGCAGACTCGCGGCGGACGGCCAGCGTCCGGCCTTTGATCCTGGCGACGCCAACCGTAGACCTGGGTTACAACTTCGACCGCCCAGGCAAAACGCGCCAGCCGCTCGATTTTGTCGTCTTCGACGCCCGCTCTCGGGACGCGTTCTTGCAGCGCTTGGGCCGCGCCGGCCGTGTGCTGGGCCGGCTGCAGACCGATGTGCCTGCAACCGCAGTGGCGCTGGTAGACGACGAAGCGCGAGCGCACCTGATGGCGTTAGTCGGACAGAGCATCACCCGCGTTCAGCTCAAAGCCGTCGTGAATGAGGCCTTGCCCCCGCGCAACGATCTGTACGCGTACCTGCGCTCGTATGCTGTGCTCGAAGCGTTCTGGCCGATCTTTCAACTGGAACGCCAGATGCCGCCAGACATGCACGACTGGATCGAGCGGCTGTTCGACACGGTGCGGCAGACCTTTGCCTCCGATAGCCGCAAGTGGTATTTCGGCACACTCAAAGGCCAGATGCGGCGATTCGAGAAGCTGCGGGAGGTTGTGCGGGAGAAGAAACACGAACACTTGGACGATTTCGTGCCCGAGTACGTGGGTTGGCTGAACCCCGCCCTGGACGGTCCGGACGACGCCGATCGGTTGGCGCGGCGATTGCATAACGACAAGAGCGCCCAAACCAAGTTGCTGCTGCCGTGGATAGAAAGTCAGTATTGGCAGACCGAGGCGCTGTTCAATTTTCGCGATGCGTTCCAATCGCCGACAGCGTGCGTGTATGATCCTCAGCACCTGCTGGCCGAGTCGGACGTGACCTTGTACGACGCGCTGCACGTGGCGGCGAACTTTGTAGCTGATTACTTCGCTGACGAGCGGGTGTTCGAGCAGGCAACAGGAATGACGGCAGAATCCACCGAGGTGTACTGTCACCTGCGCGATCATCGCCCCCAACGATTGTGGATCACCCTGGCGTATCAGGCCGAGCGTCTATCCCGCGAAGTGTTTGAGTCGTTGTACTGTCGCAGACCGGTGGCGCTCAAAGGTATCAGGGTGGGGGCCGAAGTGCCGAAAGTCGGTTCAATGCCGCTCGACTCGGCGTTACGATATGCAATCGAAGATCGGTATGTGCCGATTCTGATCGTCAAGAATCAGGATGAGGGGCGGCTGATGAACCTTCTGCGCAACCGTGACTTGTTTTCCCGCACTTTGCACGTGACTTTCGCGGACGGAACAGAGAATGACTACCGCGCATTGGTCGGAACATCGGCCTTTGTCGTTCATGCCGAGATAAAAGGCTACCTGTGGTGGCGCGAAAGAACCGAAGACAGTGTACCGATCATTATTTGAAAGGGGAGGAGCCTTGGAACCTGTCGGCAACGGATCAAAACGGATAAGCGGATGCCCACGCTCCACCACAGCTCATCCGCTTATCCGCTTCCATCCGCTGCATCCCACCCCACCCATCTCGTTCGAGAGATCAAGGAGTCAAATCATGTCCTTCAACCCTGACCTGACCCTCAACGCCATCGTCGTTAACCTGATCGCGACGACCGACGGCCGCGTGCCGCTGACGCAGGGCGCGCTGGCCCACGCCGCGTTCTTCGACCTGGTGCGCGCAGCCGATCCTGAGTTGGCCGCTTATTTCCACGGCCAGAACGCCCGCCAGCCGTTCACCTTGTCACCGCTGCGCGAGCTGCCGGCCGGGCCGGACGAGGGCGGCTATCACCTGCGGGCCGGCAACCGCGCCGCGTTGCGGCTGACGTTGCTCGACCCCGATCTGTTCCTGGCCTTCCTGCAGCGCCTGTTGGCCGCGGGGCCGGATCTGCGCCTGCGCATCGGCGACGTGACCTTCGCTGTGGAGAGCGCGCTCGGCACACCGGGCAGCCACCCCTGGGCCGGCTACACCACCGCCGGTGGGCTGCGCGGCGCCGCCGGCCTGGAGCAGCGCATTCGGATGGTGCTCGCCACCCCGACCGCGATCAACCTCGGCGCGTTGGGCGCGGCCAAACAGCGTATGGTGCTGATCCCCATCCCCCAGTACGTCTTCGCGTCGCTGCGCGGGGCCTGGAACCGGCTGACCGGCGACGAGATTCCGATCGCGTTCGAGCAGTGGGTCGCGGACTACGTCTTCGTGCGCGAACTGCGCAACTGGCAGACCGCGGTCTACCAGCTCAAGCGCGGCACCTATCCGGGCGGGTTCGGCGACGTGACCTTCGAGGCGCTGGACCCGGCGCCAACCTTCGTGCGCACCCTCAACCTGCTGGCCGACTTTGCCTTCTACAGCGGGGTGGGCACGAAGACGACGATGGGGATGGGGCAGGCGCGACGGTTGGTAGGTGGTATACCTGACAAGGTGACAAGGTGACAAGGTGAAAAAACCCTCACTTTATGACCGTGGCGAGTGTACACTGGTAAATTGGTAGATTAGTAGTTGGTAGATTGGTAGATTGGTAGATTGGGATGCTCATTCCACCAATCTACCAGTCTACCAAGTTACCAGTTACGAGAGGGCCCATGGAACTACCCGACTACCTCCCTCTCAGCTACCTGAACCAACTGCTCTACTGCGAGCGGCGGTTTTGGTACATGTACGTGGTGGGCGAGCTGGCGGTGAACGCGGCGCTGCTGGAGGGGACGTTGCGCCATCAGCGGGCCGACCGGCCGGGGGAGGAGCGGATCGAAGAGGGCCGCGTGGTGCGCCGGCTGGCAGTCTACTCCGACCGGCTGCGCCTCAACGGCTTCTGCGACCTGGTGGAAGAGGCCGGCGGGGTGCTGCGGCCGGTGGAATACAAGCGCGGCAGGCAGGGCCGCTGGGACAACGACCAGGTGCAACTGTGCGCGCAGGCGCTGTGTCTGGAGGAGCAGACCGGCCGGCCCGTGCCCGCCGGTGAGATTTTCTACTACCGCTCGCGGCATCGGGTTGCGGTGCCCTTTACCCCCGAACTGCGCGTCCAGACCGAGCGGGCTGTGGCCCGGGCCTTCGATCTACTGACGGCCGGGGTCATGCCGCCGCACACGACCCAGCAGGCGCGCTGTCGGGAGTGCAGCCTGGAGCCGCTCTGCCTGCCGAAAGAAACGCAATGGCTGATGGCGGATGGCGGATAGCAAATAGCAAATGGCAAATAGCAAATGGCAAATGGCAAATGGGCGGATGGAACACACACTACGCACCACGCAATACGGGACAACGCAGCAGGATTGGGGAGGAGCGATGGTTGGAGAGAGAAGCGTCGCCAGCGCACAGCCGGTGATCCGCTGGCACGGGTGGCGGCCGGCGCCGTTCGATCGGCGCAGTGACGAGCAGGGCGGGCAGGTGTTCCTGGTGTTCGACCGCGAGGGTGACCTGGCGTTGTTACCCACGGCCACTATCAGCTACATCTGCTACGTGCCGCTGCGCGACGATGTATGCTGGCCCGAACCTGGGCTGGAGCCGCTGCGCGTGACCGGCAGCGCGGCCATCACGCGGCGGTGCGTCGAGCGCGCCGTGCAAGAGCTGGCCGCGGACGGCTGGCAGGTCGTGGGGCGTCTGCTGGCCACCTTCCACGGCATCGACACCGAGGACGATTTCTGGGAGCGGCTGGATTGCGCAGAGGGCGGGGGTGACACGGTGACACGGTGACACGGTGACATCGCCAGTTGCCGACCTGCCCTTTGCTATTTGCTATCTGCCCTTTGCCATCTGCCCTTTGCCCTTTGCCGACTTGCCCTTTGCTATTTGCCATCTGCCCTTTGCCATCTGCCCTTTGCCCTTTGC
>MNXL01000258.1 GCA_001871755.1 Anaerolineae bacterium CG2_30_64_16 | reverse complement strand
CCTGGCACGTGACGACGGCCTCCCCCAATTATTGAGAGGATACGTGCACCATCAAGGACATCATTACTATGGCAAGTCTTGGTCCTCTTGGCAATGGCGGCCGGGTGGCCATTATCGGCGGGGGGCCCGGGGGTGTGGGTTGCGCGTTGGCCCTCCGGCATCTGGCGGCACAGAGCGGCCGCCAGATTGAAATCACGGTGTTGGAAGGCAAGCAGTTCGCGGGTGAGCGCCACCACAACCTGTGCGCCGGTGTCGTCTCACCGCCCTTGCCCAGGCTGATCGAGCAGGACCTGGGCATCCCCTGTCCCGTGCACCTGCGGCAGGGTATTATCACCGGCTACGTGTTGCACACTGCGCGCGAGCAGATCCTCCTGGAGGACGAGAGGTACCCCTCCCACGTGCTGCGCCGCATTCAGTTTGACAACTACATGCTGGAAGCGGCCCGGCAGCGCGGCATCCGGATCATCCAGGCCCGCGCGGTGGGGATCGAATTCCATGCCGATGAGGTGATCGTCTACAGCGAGGCCGCGCCGGTGGCCGCGGACGTCGTCGTCGGGGCTTTCGGCCTGGACGAAGGCGCCGCCGGGGTGTTCCAACACGCCGTCGGGTATCGACCACCCAAAGCGCTGGTCTCCCTGTTGATCCGCTACTACCCCGGTGAACAGGACATGGTGCGCTTCGATTCCAAGGTCCACGCGTACCTGATCGGTCCGCGCGGGGTCGAGTTCGGCGCGATCACCCCCAAGGGCGACCACGTCACGATCAACATCGCCGGTATGTCGATTAATATCGAAGACATGCACGCTTTTCTCGCCGCCAGGGAGGTCCAAGCGCTTCTACCAAACCTCGGTCGGCACGAACAAGAGGACCCCGATGCCTTGCGGATCTTCAAAGGGCACTTTCCCCGTTCCCTGGCGCGGCGTTACTACGCCGACCGATTTGTCATGGTGGGTGACGCGGCCGGGCTGGTGCGGGCGTTTAAGGGCAAAGGGGTGACCTCGGCCGTCCAGACCGGCATTCGGGCCGCTGAAACGATCCTCCAGACCGGCATCTCCGCCTACGCGTTCGCGACCCACTACGCAGCCGCCAACCGCGACATCACCGGCGATCTGAACTTCGGCCGCGCGGTGCGGCTGATGGTGCTGATCTCAGCGCGCTTCGGCCTGTTGGACCCGGTCGTGCGGGCCGCCCGCCGGGATCCCAGTGTACGAGAGGCGCTGTACGGCGCGGTCTCAGCGCACGAATCTTATCGCCACGTGCTCAGCAACATCTTCCGTCCCCACGCCATCGCCGCGGTGCTGCGCGCGCTGGTGTGAGAGTGCAGAGAGGCGCTATGCGTTTACCGCAGACAGCAACAGGGTGTGGTCCAGGTCAGTTGATACGGTGGCAGGGGTGCTCACAGCATCACGTGCTGCGTGTTGCGTATTGCGTGCTGAACCGGACATCACACATCATCAGGACACGCACCCAACTCGCGTTGAACACACCCAAACCGGCATCGCTGATCCTCGTCTGGCTGGCTGCACTACTGGCGTTCAACCTGGCCGGCTGCGTTTCACCGACCGCCACACCGGCCCCGCCGGCAACCCCGGCAGAGCAGGCGGCCCAAACCGCCAGCCTGACCGTGCAGACGACCCCGTCTGGCGCGCTGGTGAACGTCGACGGCGAGCCACAGGGCGTGTCGCCGCTGTACCTGTATCTTTCGCCGGGCGATCATCAGATCAGTATCCACGCCGATGGTTACGCGCCACTGACCGAAACGATCACGCTGCTCCCCGGCCAGGAAGGCATCTACGCGCCCGCGCTGATCGACAGCGCGGCGCCGTCCGTGACCCTGACCAGCACGAAGAGCCAGGCGCCGTGGCTGGGCCAGGCCGAAATCCACGTCACGGCGACCGACAACGTTGGCGTCGTCGAGCTCCAACTGCTGCTGGATGGCGAACTATTGGGCGCGGCCGACGGGGGCGAACTGAATATCGAATTCGCGCCGGCCGATCTGACCGGGGTGGCGCCAGGCGGTGTCTACACCCTCACCGCGCGCGCGGTCGATGCGGCCGGCAACGTCGGCCAGGCAACGCTTTCGTTGGCCATCGGCCCCCTGCCCGAACCGACGGTGGCGGCCGCCAGCGCTACGCCCGGCGCGCAGACGCCCACGACAATCGTCACAACGACCGCTGTGACCACAACTGTCCCAGTCGCGTCACCAACACCGACAGCGTCACCACAATCGCCAGCAACCCCGAGTCCGGCGCCCACCATCGCGGCCACGGCCGCGGCCACGGCCGTAGCCGCCACCAGCCTGCGCGTCACTTCGGTCACCATCCCGACCTACCCCTACACGCGCTTTGTGAGCTCGGCGATCGACCCGACCCTGGGCAACTACCCGCTGCTCGTGCTCGACCGGGCCGCGTACGAGGCGTCCAATCCGCAGCCGGTCCCGGTGACCTACAAACTGCTCGTGCTGGAGAACAAGTACCTGCGGCTGAGCATCCTGCCGAACCTGGGCGGTCGGATCTACGGGTGCGTCTTCAAGCCGACCGGCAACGACGAGTTCTACCGCAATCCGGTGCTCAAGCCGACCGGTTGGGGGCCGCCCAGCCCGCCCTATCCCGCCGGCGCCAACTGGTGGCTGGCGGCCGGTGGGCTGGAGTTCGGTTTCCCCGTGGAAGAACACGGCTACGAGTGGAGCGCCCGCTGGGGCTACGATCACGTCGCGCTGGCGGACGGCGGCGTCATGGTGAGCGTCTTCACCCGGGATTGGCGGCGGCCATACGTCGTCGTGGACATCACGCTATCGCCTGACACCGCCTACTTCACCGTGCGACCGCGCATCGTCAATCCCTGGGGCGCGCCTTTCCGCTTCAAGTGGTGGGCCAACGCGATGCTGGCGCCCGGCGCGGCCAACGCGGCCGGCCCGGAGTTGCGCTTCATCTTCCCCAACTCGGAGATGACCGTGCACAGCACCGGCGACCCATCGTTGCCCGGCCCTGGCCAGCCGTTGTCCTGGCCGATCACCAACGGCCGCGACCTGAGCCGGCTGGGCAACTGGAACCAATACCTGGGCTTCTTCGCGCGGCCGGCCGCGCAAGGCGCGCCCGGCCCGAGTGGGGCAGAGAGTTTCATGGGGGTCTATGACACCGCGGCCGACGAGGGGATGTTGCGGATCTTCCCCAGCGATGTAGCTCGCGGGGCCAAGGGGTTTGCGGCCGGGTGGAGTGCGCCGCTCGATTGGCACAACTGGACCGACGACGGGTCCGGCTACGTGGAGCTGCACGGGGGGCTGGCCCCCACCTTCGATGATTGGTACGAGCTACCGCCCGGCGGGGAGATCAGTTGGCAGGAGACCTGGTACCCCGTGGCGAAGATCGGCGGGGTGACATACGCCACGGCCGGCGGCGCGCTGCGCCTGGCGCCCGGGGCCAACGCCCTGCGGGTGGACCTCTTCCCCACCCGGGCCGTGCAGGGCCAGCTCACCGTCTCGCTGCCGGGCATGGATCCCGTGGTGCGCAAGGTCGAGATCAGCCCGGCCAACCCATTCGGCCAGGAAATCGTCTACGCCGCGGCCGTGCCAGCCCAGGGCCAGGTGGCCGTCACCCTGACCGACGCGCGCGGCAAGACCGTGCTGTCGTACCGGGGGCAGATCACGTTGAGGTAGTGGTTCCGGCGTATCTACTCAACAATCCGGGGCTTGGGCCGGAAAGGGCGCGATATCATGGCGACCGTCTTCATGAAGTGGCTGGAGACCAGCCTCCAGGACTACGATCGGGGCAAGGTCTGCCCGGTGGGGTGCTGGACCCCGGCCGCCGCGTCGTCGTCTTCCACGATGGGAAGAAGTGCATCGCCTGCGGCGCGTGCGTGCTGCAATGCCCGGAGGATGCGATCGAGCTGCGCTAAGCGCGCGCTGATGGGCCGCGTCTTTGACGTTGGGAAACATTAAGATATACTTCAGCAAACAGGACCATCGATAGACCCCTCATTATGTAGATCCAGTCCCAACTGTGGGCGTCAAACTGGGGTAGCGGGTGCGTCAACGCAACGAACGCAACATGCGAGGACTGGGGGAGGGTCAAAGTGGTAAACAAGCGCCGAATCCTGCTCAAGGCGCTGGCTAAATCGCGCAATATCCGTTTTGACGAGATGGTTGCCCTTGTGGAGGGGTTCGGATTCCACCTGTCACGCACCAGCGGAAGCCACCACATCTTCGTCCATCCAGAGGTAAGCGAACTAGTAAATCTTCAAATCGTGGATGGCAAAGCAAAGCCGTATCAGATACGGCAGTTCCTGAAGCTGGTTGAGAAGTATGACCTGAGACTGGAAGACGACCGATGAAGGATTATCACATCAACATTTTTTACAGTGAGGCCGATGGCGGCTATATCGCCGACATTCCCGATCTGGGGATGTGCTCGGCTTTTGGCAAGACGCCTGCAGAGGCGTTGGTGGAGGTGGAGGTCGCCAAGGCGGCCTGGCTAGAAGTTGCTCACGCTGAAGGGAAGCCCATTCCCCGCCCGCGCTACCGGCCTGCCATTTATCAAGTCGCGGCAAGCGCGGGATAGGTCATACGAAGTCTAGTGTATGGCCGCGCACTGATGCGTCGCGTCTTTGACGGCAAAGGCGCTTTGCGATATACTTCTCTCAGTTCGGGGCGTGGCGCAGTCCGGTTAGCGCGCTTGATTTGGGTTCAAGAGGTCGGAGGTTCAAATCCTCTCGCCCCGACTGACACGGGTGTAGCATTGTGGCGCTCTCAGGTTAGTTGCCAGCCTTCCAGGGCGGAACCACGCGATGGCCTACGGTAGAGATGTTATTCTCTTCCACCTCCTCGCCATCTTCCCAGGCTTCGCCTCTGCAAATCGAAAGGATCTGGTTGATCTCGCCGATGCGCTGACCAGAATCGAGCAGGAACTTTGCCAACGCGAGTCGCGACCTCATCGTAAACCCTCCGATTCACCCCGTTCTGGTTGTCATTTCAGTCAGTGATCTCGAAAGTCCCAAACGAGTATTCAATCAGCGGCAACAGGTCGTCTCTGCTGTCGTTGGGGATGATGAAAGTCGCATTGAACCCTATGCCTTCATGGACGTACACGAATCGCCTGGATTCAAACAGCCCGCCAACATCTATGGCGATGACTTCTCCCGCCAACCCCTTCGCTGTCGTGAATTTTTCTCGCGACAATAACTCAAAGTCAAGAACGCTCTTTTCAAGGGCTTTGAGGTAGAGATCAACGTATTCCTCTACCGTAGGATTGCCCAGAACAGACAGTTTTTCTTCCATGATCACCAGCGCACCGTCGCCGACAAAACAGGCCGTAGCCATTGAGCAGAAAACCTGCCAATCACCCATTCGCGCTCGATCATTTGTCCACCTCGCCGGATATTGGATGCCAAAAGGTGCAACATCACTCCTGTATTCTGCCATCGGTCCGAATTCACTGTGAATGGGTGTCGCCGTCGGCTTCGGCGCCATCGGTGTCGGCGCGCCGGCGTAAGGCTCCCTGACTTGAAGCGAATAACCACCTGTCTGGTAACCGGTGACATCCCGAACGATCACCAGATAGACAGCCGAAATCGGGGCCTTGAATGTCAGTTCGGCGTTGTCACCAAAAACCCCGCCACCCGAGTCGTTATCAACAACCAACTGTTCCTCTTCATCACCTGGTCGTCCAATGACAAGATACGGATCGACCAGGATCGAATCCGCGAGGATATTGACCGTCTCTCCTTCTCTCAGGGGAAGCGTAAAGTAGTCGACATCGCCAGGATAGTCCAGGTGGCCGACAACCGCCCTCTCTTTTGGGAAGCCCCGGTTATCATCCAGATCGACATAGGGGATAAGCTCATGACTTGCTTCCACAGTCATGGCCAGCCCATGCCAGGAGTTCCGATACACAACTACGAAGTAAGGAGCATCCAGATCGGTAACGAATTCACCCGTCTCTGCTCCGGCGTATCCCCTATCCCCATAGACTTGCGTCCTGCCATATACATCCAGAACCATAAAACCAACATCACCCGATTGAGCATCCACCTTGATCTTGACTTCCGTGTCTATTGGCTCGCTGATCACGTAGACTCGGCTATCCCATTCGTGCTGCACAGACACGAACTCATGCCTCTTTTTCCCACCTTCCAATGGCGCCCGACGATTACCAAGCCCCGCCACACTATCCCCGGCGATCAGGCTCTCTACACGCGGTAGTACGTCTGAAGCCGAAGCAACGAGGCCAAAACCAGCGTCACTAAAGGAGAAACCGGAGATGCCGATCACGTCACCCAATTGGGAGACAAGAATGCCCCCGCTTTGACCGCCACCAATGGTGGCGTCCGTCTGGAAATACGTTACTTCCGTCGGCGCCCATTGGCGCAGACGCGAAATCAGCCCACGGGTGATGGTTGGCTGCGGGAACTCATCAACTTCTCCAGGGTAACCGATCAAAAAGACCTCACTACCTGTGGCCAGAGCCTCGCCATCTACCAGGTCTATCGGCGCGGTATCCGTCTCGATTGGGCCGATGACAGCCAGATCCCCCAGTAAGTCCCAGTGCAGGACCGGGGCATCAAGGTACTCTGATCCATCAGGAAACACAACCCGCACCTTTTCAAAGGGCCAAACGACATGTGAATTTGTGACAATGTAGCCATCGTGAATCAGTACCCCACTTCCTGTTCCGGCGGGCGTATCGATGAAAACCACGGCAGGTGATATGAGATCAAAAATCTGCGCCGAAGACAAGATGCCCGGCGTAGGCGTGGCCGTGGGGGCTGGTGTTGGTGTTGCGGAAGGCGCCGGAGTTGGCGTTGCTGTCGAGGGGGCAAGCGTTGCTGTGGCAGTGAAAGACGGCGTGGCAGCAGGAATTGGTAGGAGTATCTGTGCTCCATTGCACGCCGTAACTGCTAAACTAAAACACACCACGATCAGTATCAGGCAAATCCGTTTCGGTGGCCGTGTGCCGGATGCATGAACGCTGCTCTCAGCGTTGCTGACATGGATAGGTCTTGTCGTGGGATTCATGCTTGATGGAAAGCTCATTGTTCTGTCCCCCCTGATTGCTGTGCGGAATTCTTCGTTTGCGAGCAACTCCGTGCCCTGGCGAGCGGAAGTCACAGACTTAGCGGAACTCGATGCCAGGACAGCCCGATCCTCGAAGCCTGACCAGGTATCGCCGGTGCGTTGGCTGGCGCACCCACGATTCGGAAAGTGGCGGTGGGTCCGTGCTGAGCCCAGTCGAAGCGGTGGGCGCGGCTTTCGGCCTGCACCGGCTCCTGGCGCAGCAGGTCTTTGTCGAGCGCGAAGTTGTCGAAGAGCTGGTTGTCCAGGTCGTTGCGGTCGGTCAGAACGACGATCGTGGGGTTCTCCATGGCGGGGTGCTGGACGATCTTGCCCGCGTAGAACGCCATGGTCAGGCTTTTGCCGGAGCCTTGCGTGTGCCAGACCACACCGATGCGGCGGTCGCCGGGCTTGCGCGGCAACCCGGCATCGGGGCCGCACACCAGGTAGACCCCGCGCATCTCGCCCAGCCTGAGCGCTTCCGGCGACGGGGCGCAGGCGCGCAAGGTCTCCTCGACGGCCGCGTTGACCGCGTGATACTGGTGGTAGCCAGCCATCTTCTTGACCAGCACGCCGTCCCCCGCGTCCTCGAAGACGATGAAGTAGCGGATGAGGTCGAGGAACCGCCGCCGGTCGAAGGCCCCCTCGATCACCACTTGAAGCTGGCTGAGCCGGTCGTCCGCCAGCCCCGACCCGTCAATCGTCCGCCACGGCATGAACCGCTCGCGGTCGGCGGTGAGGGTGCCGATGCGCGCGTGAATGCCGTCGGAGATGACCAACGCCTCGTTGAAGGTGAACAGGGATGGAATCTGCCCTTTGTAGGTCTGGAGCTGGTTGAAGGCGGACCAGATGGTGGCGTTCTCGTCCGCGGCGTTCTTCAGCTCCATGACCGCCAACGGCAGGCCGTTGACGAACAACACGACGTCGGCGCGGCGTTCGTGGCGGTTCTCGACGACCGTGAACTGGTTGACCGCCAGCCAGTCGTTGTTGTCGGGATCCTCGAAGTCCAGGACGCGCACCAGGTCGCCGCCCAGCGAGCCATCGGGCCGGAAGTATTCCACCGGCACGCCCTCGACCAACATGCGGTGGGCGGCGTGGTTGTTGGCGGCCAGGGTGGGGCGATCCGAGCGGGTCAGCTTGCGGTAGGCCTCGTCCAGCGCGGCGGCGGGCACGTGTGGGTTGAGGCGGGCGAGCGCGTCGCGCAGGCGGCGCGGCAGCACGCCCTGGGCGTAGTCGTCCCGTTCCGCGGCCGCTTCGCCCGGCGCAATGACCGGCCCGAATTGCGCCGCGTAGCCCAGCCCATCCAGCCAGGCCAGCGCGGCCTCTTCGACGACCGATTCGGTGAAAGCGGTCATGGTTTGCCCCTCTTTGCTGCGCTGCGGACGCGGTACAGCCGCTCGGTGAAGCCGCCCTCCTTCTCGAAGGCCGCGGCCTGGGCGGCGAGTTGGCGGTCCAATAGATAGCAGGCTAGGTTTAATAGGGAGAGCGCCGCATTGGCCACCAGTACTGGGGAGGAAAGGGCCGCGCACGGACCAATACCGACCGACACGGCCGATTCAGCGTCGACGGCCTGTCCATGCTTGTCCGTGCCAGTCCGTGCCTGTCTTAATTCCTCCTCCACCCAAGAACGGACATCTTCCAGCGTGGCACAGCGTTTCGCCTTGAAGCGCACCAGCGCCGGATGGTTCGGCGCCAACAGAGGCAGCCCTCTCTGCCTCAAAAAATCCTCATAATCCAGCCTCAACTCCTCCAAACTCGCCCTTGCCACATTCGTTAGCTTCAGCTCCATCTTCTTCGAGGTGCCGCTGGCCTGGCTCCCCTCGGCGATATTCTGAACGCCGCTGCGCGCGGCCTGCACCATCTGATCGTGCGTCCGGCTGCGCGGATCGATGTAGCGATCGCAGAACCGCACCGTGACGTCATAGACCAGTTGCGCCACCTGGAAGCTCTTGAGGTTCCGGTAGCCGCCGTGCTTCGGGATGAGGGTTTCAGGTTCGGCCATCTTCACACTGCCAAATATCGCGCCGCGTCCCCCACCCGCAGCTCGCCAGAGATGAGTTTTGGCAGCAGCGCGTCGCGCAGCGCGGCGAGGGTGCGGGATTCACAGATACAGTTGAGTGTCTTCTCGTGCAGCGGCCCAACTATACGACCAAAGGTTTCAATCAGCTCTGGGCTTGGCACGACAATGCGCATTACGGCCACATCCTCCGGCCTTGCGCGCTGTCGACTGCCCGTGCTTCCTGTGACGCGCTCCTGAATCCCTCTTTGGACAACATCCGACTTCATCAATTCATACAGGAAAGGTCGCCAAGCATAGTGCAACGGTACAAATGACATGAACTCTGTAGAACAGACTGCCGCTTCTTCATCTTGCACGTCAGGCAACCAGACGCGAGGGAACCGGGGGTTCAGCTTTGACACCAGGATACTGGCTGTCGGTACACGATATTTGCTGCTCTTGATATTTGCCCCTGTTTCAACGGCAGGTGCCCTGCCAGCATCAAATGCGGGAATGCTATAATGCTCCCAGAGTTTCGCTGGTGCTTGCATCGGCTTGACAGACTCCTTCTTGAGGACAGCCACAGCATGCAGACCAGTTACTTCCCACCCCTCCGGCACGTCCCCCAGTTCCGAATCCTCGAACCCATCCGGGAACAGATCGGCGATCTCGCGCGGCAGCCCTGTGTCGCGCCCCTCCGCTCCTTCGACTTCGCTCAGGGCAAGCTTAGCTCTCACCGGGTCGAAGTCCACGAACCACGACTTGAACACCGCCCGCGCCATCTCCTCCAGGGTCGCGTTCATCCGTTGGTTGAGTTCGATCTTGTCGTCCAGCGTGCCGAGGATGTGGGCGATGGCACGCTGTTCGGGAAGCGGTGGCAGTCGGACGGGGGTGTCTCTGAGAATGCCGAGATTCGTGTGTGGCACGCCAGTCTGAATGGCGTTTTG
>MNXL01000382.1 GCA_001871755.1 Anaerolineae bacterium CG2_30_64_16 | reverse complement strand
CCCCGGATTATTAAGAGGATACCTATCGCGTTCCGTCGAAGTTGTCGTTCGCGAAAAATGCGCTGTGCGCAATAAAATTCGTGACCGGAGTTCAAGAATTTCGATCTTAACTTATGTCAACTGAATAGATCAAGTCGTATGATATCGACATAACAGTTATAGTGTGAACATGTGCTGTACTGTTCGCACCCCCCTACCCCGCCCCTAACCCGGACAAGCCGGAACCAACCAGGCACATGCCAGCAGTGGATTCTTGCCTGTCGTGCAAGAATTCAACTGGTCAGGGCCTAATAAAAACGCTCTACGGGCCAGCCCCGCACGGCGGCGATACGCGCCAGCTTCCTGCTCGGGTTGACCGCCACCGGATGGCCGACCGCCTCAAGCAGTGGGAGGTCACGGTGGTTGTCGCTGTAGAAGTAGCTGTGCGCCAGATCCAGACCGTGTGTGGTGGCGTAGTTGTGCGTCAGGATGACTTTGCCTGCGCCGTAACACGCCGGCGACAGCACTTTACCGGTGAAATGGCCGTCAAGGATCTCCAACCGGGTCGCCAGATACGCATCCTGCAACGCCAGCGCCTGGGCCACCGGGCGCACAGCATACGGCGTGGCCGCCGAGACAATGGCCACGTGGTGACCTTGCGCCCGATGCCAGGCGATCCGTTCCCTGGCGCCAGCGGCGATATAGTCTCGGAGCATGGCCTGGAACCACGCATCGCTGAGCCGCCACGCCTCGGCCTCACCCGCGCCGGCCACCTGGGCCATCAGCCGTCCCATGAGATGCGGGAAGTCAAGGAAGCCGGCCGCGTACAGGCCCACCCAACTCAGGATGCGGACCCATCGCCACCACGGCAGATAGCCGATTCTCCTCAGATAGCGGATGTATAGCAACCCTGAGCTGGCGCTCAGGACGGTATGGTCCATGTCGAAGAACGCGGCTACAGCCGCGGCCGGCGCCTGCACGGCTGGGGGCTGAGATGGGACATCAGAAGGCATGGGTGACAGTGACACCACCGGCTCACTCAGGGTCAACGGCCTGATCGCGCTCGAACACGGCTTGATCGCGCTCAAAGAACGGGACCAGATAGGATCGATAGCGCGGCAGCAGACTGGCGGGCAACTTGCCCATGACCCGAGTGCCCTCGGGGCCGTGGTTTTCCCGGTTGATCACCCCGCGCTGGTGGAACAGGCCCAACAGGTCCCCGCGCTGGTAAGGCAGCAGCGCGCTCACATCCACCAGCTCTTCCGTGAGGACCTCCTCGATCCTGGTCAAGAGTTCCGGGAGCCCCCACCCCGTCAAAGCCGAGATCGCCACGCTGTTGGAAAGATCAGCAAGTTGCGCGCTGACCTTCTCCGGGTTCGGCAGCCGGTCCACTTTGTTCAGCGCGACGACGATAGGTTGCTCGGTCGCGTGCAAATCCTCCAACACCTGCATCACTGCCGCGGCTTGCTGTTCGACGTTGATGTGAGTTATGTCAACCACGTGCAACAGCAGGTCCGCCTCGTTGATTTCCTCGAGGGTTGCTCGAAACGCGGCGACCAGCGTAGTGGGCAGCTTCTGGATGAAACCGACCGTGTCGGTGATCAGCACCTCCCTGCCCCCAGGCAGCGTCAACCGACGAGTGGTCGGGTCCAACGTCGCGAAAAGCTGATCGGCCGCGTAGATGTCGGCGCCGCTCAACGCATTCAGCAGCGTAGACTTGCCGGCGTTGGTGTAACCGACCAGGGCGATCACCGGGATGGCCTCTTCGATCCGCCGCCGCCGGTATTGGGCGCGATGGGCGCGGACGTCTTCGAGCTCGCGCTTCAGGTGCGCGATCCGCCGGCTGATCTCCCGGCGGTCCACCTCCAATTGGGTTTCGCCCGGTCCGCGCAGACCGACACCGCCCGTGCCGCCGCGTGCGGCCGCGCCACCGGCCTGGCGGGCCAGATGCGTCCACGCCCGGGTCAGGCGCGGCAAGCGGTATTCGTACTGCGCCAGCTCTACTTGCAGGGCGCCTTCGCGGGTGCGCGCGTGTTGTGCGAAGATGTCCAGGATCAACGCGGTGCGATCGAGGATTTTGACCGCCTGGTTGCCGATAGCGCGCTCAAGCTCGCGCTGTTGCCCGGGGGACAACTCCTCGTCGAAGATCACGACCTGCGCACCCGTGTCGGCGCGCAAGGCGATCAACTCCTCCACCTTGCCCGAGCCGATCAGTGTGGCCGGGTGGGGGCGCTCGAGCCGCTGTTCAAGGATTCCCACGACGCGCAGCCCCGCGGTCTCGGCCAGCCGTTCCAGCTCGGCCAGCGAGTCTTCAAGCCGCCAGACCGCCCGCTGATCCCCGCTGCCGCGCTGGGGCCAGCCCTTCATCTCCACGCCCACCAGCAGCGCGGTCTCGGCCGGTGGTTGTACTTCTCTGACTTGTGGCGCGATATACCACTCTCCTGTCTCAGAACTTGAACTGACGCAACCGCTCGATGGCTTCGACGATCCGCGGCGTTGTCTGGCCGACTGAGATGCGCATGTAGCCCTCGCCGTGCGCGCCGAACGCGGAACCGGGCGTAAAACTGACGCCGGTGGCCAGCAGGATCCTCTCGACGAACTCCGCTGCGGTGTAACCCTCGGGTACGCGCGGCCACAAGTACAAGCCAGCGATCGGCCTGGCCACGTGCAACCCCCAGTCGTTCACCAGCAGGTCGTAGAGCAGGTCGCGGCGGCTTTGATACTCGGCGTTGCGCGTAGCCAGCCATTCCTGCTGACCCGCCAGCGCCGCCACAGCGGCGTCTTGCACGGGCAGGAAGATGCCGCTGTCCACGTTGCTCTTTACCTGCAAAAGCGCCTGAATCGCCACGGGATTGCCGACCGCCAGCCCCACTCGCCAGCCGGCCATGTTGTGCGATTTAGAGAGGGAGTTGAACTCCACGGCGACGTCTTTCGCCCCCGGCACGCTCAGCAGACTGGGCGCCCGGTAGCCGTCGAAGCAGACATCGGCGTACGGCCCGTCGTGGCACAGCAGGATGTCGTGCTGACGGCAGAAGTCCACTGCCGCTTCGAGGAAGGACAAGGGCGCCGTCGCGCCCGTTGGATTGTTGGGATAGTTCAGCCACATCAGCCTCACCCGCGCGGCCACGTCGTCCGGGATCGCGGCCAGATCGGGCAGAAACCCGTTTTCTTCGAGCAGCGGCATGAAGTGCACGTCCGCGCCGGCCATGGTTGCGCTCATGCGATAGGTCGGATAGCCGGGGTCGGGCGCCAGCGCAAGATCGCCCGGATCGAGCCAGGCGAGCGCGATGTTGGCGATCCCCTCCTTGGAGCCGATCAGCGGCAGCACCTCGTCCGCAACGTTCAGCGCAACTCCGAACCGCGTGGCGTAGTAGTCCACGAATGCCTGGCGCAGCGCTGGTGTGCCGAAATAGCCGGCATAGCCGTGCTGGCCCGGTTCCGCCGCCGAGCGGCTCAACGTCTCGATGATGAAGTCCGCCGGCGGACCATCCGGACTCCCGATGTCCAAACGGATGATGTCCAGCCCCTGCGCCTGAAGCGCCTTCAGACGGCTGGTTAGCGAAGCAAACACGTAGATTGGCAACGACTCAAGTCTGCGAGCTGGTTTCACGCGACACTCATCCCCCTTCCAGCAAGGTCTCCAACACCCGGCCCACCCGTTCCAAAGCCGCCGGCGCGACCTTGTCCGCGGTATCGGCGACGGTGTGCCAGTATGGATAGTCAAAGTCGATCAGGTCCAGCGCCGGGATGCCCAACTGCAAAAATGGCGTGTGATCGTCCAGCATCGACCACTTCGCCTCCGGCAGGAAGTAGTCCTGATAGCCCAACTGTTCGGCGATCGCCCACACCCGATCCTGGAGCGCCGGAGTCGAGGTGCGCTCCTGGTAGATCTGTTGGTCGGCATCCCCGATCATATCTGCCACGATCACGAATGCCGGCGTGACGTTCAGGTGCTCCGCCATGTAACGCGAGCCGGCGATGAATTCCCAACCGTCTAGCCGGCCGTTATCTTCCGCATCGAAGAAAGCCAGCCAGACCTGGTTTCGCAGCGCCTTCCTGTCCAAGACCCGCGCCAGCTCCAACAGCACGGCCACGCCGCTCGCCCCATCATTGGCGCCCATCACCGGATCTGCGCGCCGCGCGGGGTCCGGATCGTTATCGGCTCGGCGCCGCGTGTCATAGTGCGCGCCGATGATGACGATCGGGCCATCCCCTGCCCTGCCGATGATGTTGCGGGCCGGGGTCGCCATGTAGGTGAACTCCTGGACCTCCACCGCCCAACCCGCTGCCTCCAACTGGCCGATGATGTAGTCGCCGGTTTGACGGCTGGCCGTCGAGCCGGTCGGCCGCGGGCCAAACCCGACCTGGTCCAGCACGTGCTGGTAGGCCACTCCCCCATCGAAATGCTCTATGGCAGGTGTGGGTGGCGCAGCGGTCGGCGCCGGCGCGGGCAGGAACCCCCGCCCCACCAATACAAACCAGACAAGGATGCCAGCCAGGCCCAAGAGCATGATCGATTCCAACCAACGAGCCTGAAGCCACCGCAACAAGAGGTCAATTCTGTTTCGCATAGTCTATCTATATTTGTGGAAAGAGATTTTTAGATAGTTTTGTCGTATAGTGTGATGACTACACGAAATCACGATGCCCCCCTCTTTTGCTCCCGACTGCGGAATAAGAGCCGCAATGGTGTGCCCTCAAAAGGATAGACCGCCCGGATACGGTTCTCCAGGTAGCGAGCGTACGAGAAGTGCACCAACTCCCGATCATTGACAAAGACGACGAAAGTCGGCGGCTCGGTCTCGGCCTGGGTGGCGTAGAAAAACTTCAACTGCTTGCCGTGGCGATTGGGCGCCGGGTGTCTCACCATGGCGTCCCGGAATAGCCGGTTCAGCTCGGCCGTGGGGATGCGCAGCTTGCGCTGCGCGGCAACACCCAGGGCCAGGGGCAGAACTTTACTGACGCGCTGATGGGTCAACGCGGAGATGAAGAGCACAGGCACGTAGTCCAGAAAGCGCAAGCGTTCGCGCAGTTCCTGTGTATGGGCGAGCATGGTCCCGGTATCCTTGTCCGCCACCGCGTCCCACTTGTTGACGATCAGAATCACGCTCTTGTACGCGTCCAGGATGAAACCGGCGACGTGTGTATCCTGAGCCGTCACGCCCGCGGTCGCATCGATCAGCAGCAGCGCCACATCGGCACGCTGCACCGCGTTGATCGCGCGGATCACGCTGTACTTCTCCACGCCTGTCTCCACCCGCCCCCGCCGTCGGATCCCGGCGGTGTCGATCAACACCAGATCCTGCCCTTCCCAGCGCAACTCGGTGTCGATCGCGTCGCGCGTCGTCCCGGGGATCGGGCTGACGATCGCACGCTCCTCGCGCAACAACGCGTTGAGCAGCGAGGACTTGCCGACGTTCGGCCGGCCGACAATCGCGATCCGCACGGCATCGCTCTCCGGCTCCTCGGGGATGGTCGGGATATACGTCACAATGGCGTCCAGCAGATCGCCCGTGCCCATGCCGTGCAGCGCCGAGATTGGGTACGGGTCGCCCAGGTTGAGCTCGTAGAATTCGTAGGCGGCCTGGCGCCGGCTTTCGTTCTCGGCCTTGTTGACAGCCAGCACTACCGGTCGGCCCGACCTGCGCAAGATGTCGGCAACGTCCACATCGGCCGCGGTGACACCGTCCTGGGCGTCGGTCAGCAGGACCACCACATCCGCCTCTTCAATAGCGATCTCCGCCTGCTGCCGGATCTCCCGGATGAAATCGCGCGAGGAGCTGCCCAGCAGGTCAGGTTGCCCCTTCTGCGGTGCCTTCTCGGTCGCGGCGACATCCAACCCGCCCGTATCCACCAGGATGAACGGCTGGCTGGTCCATTCCGCTTCGGCATACAGGCGATCGCGAGTCGTGCCCGGTTCGTCTTCCACGATGGCCAACCGCTGGCCGATCAGCCGGTTGAAGAGCGTGGATTTGCCCACATTCGGTCGCCCCACCAGGGCGACAATCGGTTGTCGCATAACGGCCTCAGAATCGAAAAATATGCCTGCCCATCCAGCTTGCGAACGATCGCACCGCGCCCAAGCCTGTATCAGGGCGGCTTGGCGGTGGACGCGGGCGTCCTGATCATAGTGATAGTCGGAGTCACCGTCAGACCCGGTGTGCCGGTCAACGCGGCCGGCGTAATGGGCAGCGCGGTTGGCGTGCTGGTCGGCGCCAGAGCAATGGTGACCTCCACTGTTTGGGGCAGAATCCCCTCGACCCTGATGTCCTCAGGCGCTGGCACAAAGGGCTCCACCACGTGCACGCCAGGCCCCAGCCCGGTGAGATCCAGGATGACGGGCGCGGCATCCGGCTTGAGCGTGTCCAGCTTGGGTACCGGCCCCGACAGAAAGACGTCGACGGCATCCAGTGTCAAAGTGTACGCCAGCCCCGGCCCAAGTCCCTGAATCACCGGCCGGCGCCGCACGGTCTGCACGCCCGTGATGGGTGTGATGCCCACGTGGATGCTAACACTTTGTGTGCCCAATGCGGAGACGCTCTCCGGCAAATGCAGGGGGACGCGCTCCACTACGTCGTCGCTGGCGTTGCTGATGTCCACCGGCACGGTGATGTACCCGCTCAGCTCCGAAATGGTGGCCGGGTCGCCAAACAGCGTCACCAGCTTCGGGTCCGCGATCACCGAGTTGATGGTGTACCCAATCGCCGGCTGACCCGCCGGCTCGACAAGGATCGCGACTTCACGGTAGCCGGGGAGTTGTACCACCGGTACCGTGACCGTCACATCGCGCGGCGAGACCGCAACAAAGCCGACCGTGTCCCCGGACGCGTTTCTGATCGACACGCGCAAGCTGCGCTCCACCGGCGCGCGCGCGCTGCGCAGATACATGTCCACAGACGCCGAGTCGACCTGATCGACCAGCGAGGCGGAACCGAACACCGACACGTGCGTAGGGGTGATGACCGGGGATTGCCAGTCGTAGCCGAAGGCCGGCGCATCCATGATGTTGACGCGCACCGGCACGCTCTTTTCCAGCCGCGCCTCCAGCCGAACCCGAATCAGGGGTGGATCAACGGCCAACACCTGCACCTGGGGATCGGGCGCTTTCACCAGCACTGGCACGTCGTACTCCCCGGCATGCAAGCCCGCCAGATCCACCCAGGCAGTGAAATCGCTGGCCTTGAGGTCTGGCCAGCGCGCCTTGGGCGCCCGAATCTCGATCCGCACCTCGCTCAGGAGATCGCCGAAGATGCTGACGTTCTCCGGCAGACCCGCGCGGCTGACCGTGATCGGTTGATCGAACTTCCCGCTCGGGTATTCCTCCTGGACCGCGACCACCCAGACGGTGATCGCCAGCACGAGCGCGAGCACAGCGGACCCGATGTTGGAAAGCCAACCTCTCATCGTTATGATCCGTTCCTGAATAGCCGCCGTGGGCGATAGAAGGTCTGCAAGATGCGGCGTAACCGTTGGGCGTCCAGCCGACGGGCAATGCGGCCGTGGCGACAGACGGAAATGATCCCCGTCTCCTCGGAGACCACCACGGTCAGCGCATCATTCTGCTCGGTGATGCCGACGGCTGCCCTGTGACGGGTACCCAGCGAGCTATCGGGCAACACGCGCACCGTCAGCGGCAGCACACATCCCGCGGCCACGATCTGGTCCCCACGAATGATGACTGCGCCGTCATGCAAAGAGGTGCCGGGGTAGAAGATCGTCGTCAGGAGCCGCGCCGAGACCCTGGCGTCGATGCGCTGGCCAGACTCGATGTGCTCCTCCAATCCAGTATCCCCTTCCAGGACGATCAGCGCGCCCGTGTGCTCGTGCGCCAGCATCTCGACCGCGCGCGCCACCTCATGAATCACCTGCTGCGCGGTGTTTTCGCGGCCGCCACGCCCCAGCATGGGCGCGGAGCGGCCGAGCCGTTCCAGGGCCCGACGCAGTTCTGGCTGAAAGATAACCGGGATCGCCACCAGGAACATCGGCAGTGAGTTGCGAATCAGCCAGCTAAACGCGGTGAGACGGCTGGCCGCCAGTAACACCACCAGAGCCACCACGAGAATGCCGCGCAGAAGCGACACCGCCTGCGTACCCTGAAACAGTCGCAACAGGCCATAGAAAATCAGGGCCACCAGCAGGATATCGATCACGCTGGTCCAGGTGAGTTGCTGAAGGGTCCCCGGCAGCTCGCCTGGCACACGCTGCAACAGTCCCGCGAATTGTTCCGGCACGATCCCGTCTCGCTATTCAGACTCAGGCCAGCAGGTCGGCCAGAATCGCTTTCTGAGCGTGCATCCGGTTCTCAGCCTGGTCGAACAGGACCGACTGCGGCCCATCGGCTACGTCGTCGGTGATTTCATTCCCGCGATGTGCGGGCAGGCAATGCATGATGATCGCTCCGGGCCGCGCCGCGGCCACCAGTCTGGCGTTGACCTGGAATGGCGGGAAAACGGCCTTACGGCGGGCCTGCTCAGCCTCTTGCCCCATGCTGGTCCAGGTGTCGGTGTAGACCACGTCGGCATCCGCGACCGCCTCAAAGGGATCGTCGCACGTCGAAACCTGGCCGCCACTCTGAGCCGCAAACGCGCGCGCCTGCGCCAGCACCGGCTCTTTTACCTCATAGCCGGCCGGCGTGCCCACGCTGATGTGCATCCCCAATTTGCTGCCCCCCAGAAGCAACGAGGTTACCACATTATTGCCATCCCCCACGTAGGCCAGCTTGACGCCCGACAACCGTCCCAAATGCTCCCAGATCGTAAAAAGGTCGGTCAGTCCTTGACATGGGTGATTGTAGTCTGAGAGGCCGTTGATCACAGGGACGCGGGCGTACCGCGCCAATTCGAGAATTCGGAATACGCTCCTACGCGAGTGTAATCGCCGCCAACAGCATAGCGCCCCACCACCAGGGTGCGCAGCGAGCAAGCACACCGGTCCGATCGCCGGCCGCCCGCCGGACTTCCAACAGCCACCACGCCGGTGGCAACAGCAATCCCGCCACGACCGCCAGAACCCCGGGCTGCTGTAGTCCAATCAGAACCGCGATCAGTGCGACCCCACCCAGCCAGACGCCGCGCGCCCGGCTGCGCTGCACAAGCTGCGCGCGTTGTACGCCCCACTGCAAGATGGTGAAAGCCGCGGCCAACCACAGACCCTGGATTTGCCGGCCGGAGAACGCAGAGAGCGTACCTGGTCCGGCCAGCAGCGTGCCCAGCACCCAGGGCAAGCCGATGTTCAACAAGGCATAGCACAGGCACGGCCGCAAGTCTCGCTGTACCAACACCCATCCCCAGAGGATCACCAGCAGAGCGACAGGGCTCAGGATCAGCGCCGGACGGCCCAGCAGGATGCTCAGAACCGTCATTAGCGCCAGGCCGGCGAGCAGCTCGTGCCAATGTGCTCCGGGCGACACCATGCGCCGCAGCCCATGCGCCAGGTGCGCCAGAGGCGCATCCGGTTGGGCGTAGGGCAGAAAGCTGGTCACCCCCTGTTCTCGGTGCGATCCGGCTGCGCCGGCGGCCGTCAGCCACCACACCGCGCCCCAGGCGCCATCGGCGAGCCCCACCGCAGTGACCAGACGCAGCAGCGCGGCGCCGCCCCACAGCGGCGCACCACTGGCCAAAGCGCCCGCCAGTACAGCCCATGCCGGCCCAATCCGCCACACGCTTCGACTGAGCGACACGCGCAGGCCAATGAGCGGCCCCACATCTGCGGTCAAGCCTCGGCGCATCTCAGGCCTGCTCGCGACGTCCGCGGCATCCAGCATATCACTCCTGCCAGTTCGGCGTCCCCAATGAAGGCAACACGGGACGCGAAAAAAGCAAGGCGCTTCGCCCGAAAATCAGTGCGCCTCACAACACCGCCGCAACGCGATCATCCAATCCATATTGTAACCGGCCCCGCGCTGCTGGTCAAATACGACCCGCGCAGGGGGCGCATTTCGAAGAGGTCACGTGCGCGGCGCCTCGGGGGACAGACGCGCAGCGGGCGCCG
>MNXL01000031.1:2356-12265 GCA_001871755.1 Anaerolineae bacterium CG2_30_64_16 | reverse complement strand
AGGTTAAACTTGAGTAAACAGACAAGAAGGAGGAAAATGCAAAGGATAGACACTGTGTAGATTACCGCCCACCCAATCAACATCATCGGGGTATAGGAGACGACAAATGGACCGCAGAGAGTTTCTCAAAGTGACCAGTGGGGCCGTCAGTGGGATGGCCCTGCTCCCCTTGTTTGAGCACTCCGGGCCTGGTGGTCCAGCAGTAGCGCCAACACCCGCTCAGGTCGTGTTGCGGCCGGAATTCACGGTATTTGCTACCCCTTCAGGTTACTTGAGCGTGGCAGACCGCGCCGGCCTCTCGCTCGGCGCCATCACCGGCGAGGCTTTCGCGCTCCGAGCACGTAACGCGCAGTTGCTCGGCGGTGATGCGTGCTCTGTCGATCTGCCGCCGGATAGCGGACTCGTAGGTGAAATCCCCACGCAAGCGCAGATCCTGGCAGCCATCCCCGTGCCCTTCCTGCCGATCGCTCACCATGCGCTCAACAACTATGCCCTGGTGGGAACCGAATATGTGATGGAAGGGCTCGTCGTACCGACGCCACTATCCAACGGTATTCTACTGCCGAGTGACTACCTGCCTCTCGAAGAACAAACCAGAGAGGGCGAGGAGGGGATCAGCCCGAATGCCGCTGTGAAGGGCAAGATCGGCAACTACTTTTGGCGCCTCAGCGTCGAACAGGGCTTCATCGGCGGGTGCATCAAGCGCTATGTGTGGCATGTGGGCGCCTTGGTCAGGTATCTGCCCACTAATAGCATGATCTTCGATCTGCACATCGCGGGCTGGTGGCAAGGCTCGACGCCGTGTTTCGGCGTCTATGAAAGTCGTTCCAGGTGGTGCCGGAGCCGGTGTACCTGGAATGTGTGGGATGTGGTTTTCTCCCTGGCCCTGGCTGCGGGTACAATGTACCTGGCCTATTGGCTCGCCAATGCGCTGGCTGCGGCGATCGCCACTGGAACCGTTGGGCTGCTTATCGCCATCCCCGGCGTTCCACCGCCGCCTTGAGGTGCATAGTGATAGCACACTATTATGTTCAAGAAATGAATGCTGCGCCCGTAGCGTTGTGGCCACAAGCGCTGGACTTCGCGCTGCCGCGCGCCGACACCGTGGAGTTCGTGGTAGACAGGGCGCAGAAGAGGTGGCCTGACACCCTTAAACCCTTCAGCGCCCTGCTAAGCGAGACCTTCGCCAGCCGATGGCGGTGGCAGGTACGTCAACTGGGCAGCACGACTTTCGCGCGCTTTCCGCTCACCGCTGAGATGGCAGCTTACCTGCGGAGCCTGCCGAAGGTAGACTGCTGGCTGGCGAACTACCCGGAGGACCCGGCGCTCTATAGCGAGGGCATAGCGACGTTGTGGACCACCAGCCACGAGCAACTCGTGTTCCTGTGGCTGACGCAGGAGGAAGCAATCACGCTGAATGCTGCTGGCTTTACGCTGAACCGCACCGGCAATGACTTGCCGCCAACCCGTCGGCCACTGACGCGCTAAATCGAACCATGCCCAGACCCGTTTCGTGCGTTTGAAACGCTTCCCAAGCGGGCCTGAGGATCAACTACAGGGCGAAGTTGGATCCCGGCGGGATTCGATCGCCTTTCCCCCAGCGGTTGGAAAGTCAAGGGCATCGACAATACGTACACGCCAGCCCCAAAAGGTTTCGGAACCTTTCGGGGCTGGCGTGTACTATTTTTCCACCCATTCCTGCGCGGCCGCGGGCAGATTCATCAACGGGCCGCGATGGACGGTGCACTCCGGGAGGGAATCCAGGAAAAGCTGACCGTAGCTCTTCGATTGGACGCGTTTGTCCAGCACGACGACCACCCCCCGGTCGGTCTTGCTGCGAATCAGGCGCCCGAACCCCTGGCGGAAACGCAGGATCGCATCGGGCACGGAATAGTTGTAGAACGGATCGTCGAAGGTCTCGCTGCGCGCCGCGACCACCGGGTCCGAGGGCACCGCGAACGGCAGTCGCACCAGCACCAGCGCGCTGAGCGCCGGCCCCACCACATCGACCCCTTCCCAGAAGCTGCGCGTGCCGAGCAGGATGGTATTTGCGCCCCCCTTGAAGGTCTCCAGTAGTTGGTGCCGCGAGCCGCCGCTCCCCTGACTGAGCACCTCGATACCGGCCGCCTTCAGCGCCGGGGCAATTGCCTGGGCGGTGCGGCGCAGTTGCGCGTACGAGGTGAACAGCGCCAGGGTGCGGCCGCCCAACGCCCGCGTCAGGCCGATCAGGGTTTGCTCGACCGCGGTCTGATAGCCCGACGCGGTCGGTTCGGGCAGGTCGGTCGGCAGGTAGAGCAGGGTGCTGGCCTTGTAGTCGAAGGGGGAGCCTACGGTGGCGGTATCCGCATCGTGGGCGGCAAGCCGGTCGCGTAGATAGTCGAAGCTGCCCGCGGTGCGCAGCGTCGCCGAGGTCAGGATCACCGTGTCGTTGTGGAACAGGATGTGCTCCTGCACCAGGGGGCCGACGTTCAGCGGCGCGGCGCGCAAAGTGATGCGCTGGATGCGCTTGTTGGCCGCGCTGACCTCCGCCCAGTAGATGCCGTTGTCGTCCGGCCGCATCACCCAGGTCTCCAGTTGGGCGTGCAGCTCGCTCAGGCCCCGGCGGACATTGGCCAGGTCTTCGCCCAACTCCACCAGGCAGGGCGGTTCGAAGTCGCCCGCGCGCAGATCGCTCAGCGCGGTCTGGAGCAGCTCCAGGCGTTTGAGCAGGGTCTGCCAGAGGAACGCCAGGTTGTCCCATGCGACCTCGATCTCGACCCAGACCGCCTGTGTGCGCACTGCGTCAGTGATCCGCAGCCGCGTGTCGTATTCGCTGTTGGCCGCGTTGGGTTGCAGGGTGCGCATGACCTCGTCGAGCGCTTCCCAGAAGTTGGTCAAGCGGGCCAGGGTGGCCTGGGTGTCGCTTTGCAGCCGAAGGATGTGATCCCGCAGCGCCGGCAGCAGCTCGCGGGGGAGGTGTGCTTCGGCGCACGCGTCGATCTCGGCCAGCAGCCCACTGCCTCTGGCTGGGCCGGCTGCCCGCCCGCGGCCGCTCGTTGGCGCGTAGAGCGCCCCAAACTGCTGGCTCAACAACTCGCTATCCGCGCGGAAGCTGAGCTGGTCGGTGACCGCGTCTTCCAGATGGTGCGCCTCGTCGATGATCAGGTGGTGGTACTCGGGCAGCACCCGGTGCTCGGTGGCCGCGTCCGCCAGCAGCAGGGCATGGTTCACGACGACGATGTGGGCCGCCTCGGCCAGTTTGCGCGCCCGGTAGAAGAAGCACCGGCCGCCCATCTCCCGCTGGCAGCGTTCCAGCGAGCACCCTTCGTTGTCCGCGGCCACCTGGTTCCAGAAGAAGCGATCCGCTGGCAGGGGCAGCGATAGCTCGCTTTGGTCGCCGGTTTGCGTGGTCGGCAGCCAGACCAGGATGCGGGCGATCCCTCGCAGCTCGTCCTGGCTGAGGTTGGGGCGATTCTTGAGCCCGGCAAAACGCCGCGGGCAAAGATAGTTGCCTCGACCCTTGAGCAGCGCAGCCCGAAAAGCCGGGGGCGCGCTCTGGCCGGGCGCGCCGACCGGTTCGGCCCAGACGTGTTGCAGGTCGGGCAGATCCTTCTGGAAAAGTTGATCTTGCAGGTTGATGGTGTTGGTGCTGACCACGACGCGCTGGCCGTTCTTCACCGCGAAGGCGATAGCCGGCAGCAGGTAAGCGATCGATTTGCCGGTGCCGGTGCCGGCCTCGACCATCAGGTGATGGCTCTGGTTGAACGTCTCTGCCACGGCCTCCAGCATGGCCAGTTGTGGCGGCCGGAATTCGTAACCGGGGAAGACCCGGGCGACCCGCCCGCGCGGTGAAAGCATGGCGGCCAGCTCCGCCACGTCGATCGGCTTGGGATTTTCGCGCGCGGCCAGAGGTTCCAGGGGGCGGAGCGGTTCGAGCGGCGGGAGGTCCGGCGCCAACTGTTCCAACGCGAGCGCCTGTTTGGGCGTCCGGGAGAAGCCGGCAGCGGCCAGCGCCTCGGAGAAGATCGGCGCGAGGGGCCAGTTGCTCCCCGTGGCCAGCCGGTTGATCTCCAGCAGGACGGCCCGGGGCAAGCGGGCCGCCTCGTCGCACAGCCGGAGGTACAGGTCACCGGAAGCGCGGGCGTCACCCAGCGCCCGGTGGTGGGTGATCATCCCCAGCTTGAACTTCTCGGCCAGCGCGCCCAGGCTGTAGCCGGACAGGTTGGGCAGCAGAATGGTCGCCAACTCCCAGGTGTCCAGTCCCACGTTCTCGGCCAGCAGGCCCTGGGCACGCATGAAGCCCAGGTCGAAGCTGACGTTGTGCGCGACGACCGGGAGTGAGCCGACGAAACGCATGATCTGGCCGGCCACCTGATCGAAGCGCGGCTGGCCGATCACATCCTCGTTGCCGATGCCGGTGAGCAGTTGGATTTCAGGCGGGATGGGCCGGCCAGGGTTGATCAGGGCGCCGAATTCGTCGATCGGCTGGCCATCCTTGAATTTGACCACGCCGATCTCGATGATCGCATCGGCGCCGGCATTCAGTCCGGTGGTTTCCAGGTCCAGGGCGACATAAGTGCGAGGCACAGTGACTCCGTTTCTAGATCCGCTCGCGGCGGGGATCCGCGCCGTAAGAGCGGAGGGCGGTCAACTGAGGCTATTATAACGCAAGACCGCGGCATCGGGAAACGAAGAGGTGGGTGATCAGGGCTTTGTTGCGCGGGGGCGGGGGAAAGCGCGTGGATGAGCCAGCGCCCGTCTGGGGCTGGGCGCTGGCCGGGTATCGGATTGCCCTATTCCGTCAACACGTCGGTAACGGTAGTCCACACGTCCCCCTCCCAGCCTTCCACGTTGAGGTCGGGGTTGCCGTCGAGGGACAGAGTGTTTACCACGAAGTTGACCTCCATCGTAGAGTTCCCGGTGAGCCCAAGATGAGCCTCCGGCATGTAGATGACCCCGCTGAGTTCGGTGTCGCTGGTCCCGTGGATGTGCCCCTCCTCGGTGTTGTCGCGGGCCTGGAAGAAGGTGACGCCGGCATACGTCCCGCTGGAGGGCGGTGTGAGTTCCAGATCGCCGTTGCCGCTCAAGTCCAAAGACCCGGCTGCCCCCGCGCCGGATGGGTTCGCGGGATTGTGGGTCAGATAGAAGAAAACCTCCTCTCCCTCCACGTCAGCATTGCCGGTGACGCTGAGACCGCTCCCCGCCATGATGTAGACCCCGGGGTTGAACGTCACGTTGCCGCCAGTGATGTTGATGCCGCCGTAGTAGACGCCAGGGTTCAGCGTGACGTTGCCGTGGGTGATCTTCAGCGTGTTCGGTTGGGCGGCCGTCCCGTAGCGTGTGGCGTAGGAGGAAAGGTTGGGCGCGGGCAGATTGGCCAGGGGGTCAGGCAAGACCGGTTGGCCGGTGAGCGGCGCCAACGGTTGCCCGCCGGTGTCGTAGAAGTGGCCGTTGGGACCACCGACCCAATTGCCGACGATGGAGACGGCCGATAGCGTCGTGATGTCCCCGTTGCCCAGGTCTACGGCGTTGCTGCAGTGCGAGTTGACGTGGATGTTGCCGTTCCACACATTGATCGCGGCATTGTTGCCGTTCAAGGTCAGGGTCTCGCAGGCGTCCTCTTCCAGCACAATGACCGAGGGCCCCAGCGCTGTGATCGCGAAGCAAGCCTTGGCATGGCCGCGCACGTTGAAGGTCCCATTCCACACGATGGCGACGAAGATGGGAACAACGTTTTCCTGGACATCCACCTGAATGCAGTTGGGTGGCGTGGTCACCTGGACCGTGTTGGATGCGCCGTCGTTGTCATAGCCGTACTGGATGGCGTACCAGTAGGCCGTTGTGATCGCGGGTGAGTTGCCTTGCTCGTAGAGGATCATCCCGGCCGCAGTGGCTGCGGCGTCGGCCGCGTTTTGGACCATGCGCCGATGGGCATACGCGTTGCCGACGTCTATCACCAGACCCAGACAGGCCAAAAGCACCGGGAGCAGCAACGCGAATTGGATGATTTGTTGTCCCTCCTGGCGATCGAGTTGTCGTTTCATGTGTCTCTCCTTGATTATCCTGAACCCGGCTCAGTTCTGAATCACCATCGTGGACTGGGCGCGTAAGGTCAGGGTTTGACCGGGCCAGAACAGGCTCGTGACCGGTCGAACGGTGTAGGCCACGTCGACGGTAATCTTGCTCCCCGGTTGGTTGTCTGGTGTCCAGGTCGCTGTGACCGTAAGGTCGGCCGGCTCCAGGCCCGTGACCTTGTCGATGATGGTCTGACGCAGCGCAGTATAATTGCCCGGTCGCACCGGCGCTGTCGATTTCGCCCCGTGTGTGATCCCATAGCGCGCGCCCACGCGCGCGGCCTCGGCGACGGTCACGTAGTTCCACAGGATCCGGCCGCCATCCAGGATGAACATGAGCATGGTGAAGAAGATCAGCGCGGTCAGCGCATACTCCACCAACGCCTGGCCGGACTCCTGACGCACCAGCTTCATTGTCTGACTCTCCGCACCGCGGTATTAGAGACCCACATCTGGTTGAGCGTCTCAGGGATCGCGATCAGATCGGCCACCTGACACTGCACCGTGACGCTGACCATCGTATACCCGAAACCGTCTGTGCTGGTGCTACTGGCGACCGATTGATTGGCGCAGTGCCAGGCATTGCTTTCGGCCAGCGCCGCGGCTGAGATCGCTGTTGGAGTGTTGGCCGCCGAGACGCTGGTAGCGCCGTAGGTCGCGCCTACGCCGGCGGCGTTCACCACCCCGATGTAGGCTTGAAAGACGAACGCGAAGTCGACCAACCCCAAGATGATCACCATCAGGACGGTAAACACCAAGGCGCTCTCGACCAGGCCTTGGCCGCTCTCAGCTCGCGGGTCGTGCATCAAATGCAGCTTTGTGATCACAGTCTATTATGCTCCCGGCACAATGGTCAACGCAAACTTTCCCACCCGCTCTGTGACATCGGACGCCTGTCCAGAGCCATTCACTGCCTGGACCAGATAGTAGTAGTTGACGCCGACCTCAGCCCAGGCGCCCGCGTCAACGCAGGTCAAGACGTCGGCCGGCACGTCTGCGATCTTGCTGGCGCCGGGATCGGTGGGATTGAAATATGGGTTGGTGGATGAGCGCCACACCTCGTAGTGATTCACGCCGCTGCCATCGTGTGTCCAATCCAGCCTGACGTCGGTATCCAACCGGCTGATCTGTAAATTGGATACCGGCCCGGGCGGTCCCAGGTTGCTGTTCAGCCAGAAACTGAAGTAGATGTGCGGGGCGCTGTCTCGTTCATCGACCCAGATCGCGTACGCGTTGCCTGCGGTGTCGACGGTGACACGCGCGCTGTACTGCCCGGCGCTGCCGACATCGTCGTTGACACGGTTGTTTGCCTCCCAACTGCCGCCATTGGGTTGCGTTGTGCCGTAGATGTCGGCGCCGTTGGCGGGCTCGCGGTAGTCATGCCAGACGGCGTAGGCTGTCCCGGATGTCGCGATGGCGATCGCCGGGCCGTATTGCGCCCCGCTGCCAACATCATCGTTGATCCGTTCGTTTGCGCTCCAGGCGCCCGCCGCCGGCCGGTAGGCGAAATAGATGTCGCTGTTGACATTGCGATTATCCTGCCAGGTGACGTAGGTGTTCCCCTCCGTGTCGGTGCTGATGGCCGGGCTGAATTGCTCTGCGGTTGTCCCGTCGTCGTTGACAAGTTGTTCACCGGTCCAGACGCCTGTGGATGGCCGGTAGGCGAAGTAGATGTCGCTGTTGACGTTGCGCTCATCCTGCCAGACGACAGCGGTGTTGCCGGCCGCGTCCAAAGCGATGGCCGGACTGGATTGAGCGGCCGTGCCTGTGTCTTTGTTGACCCGTTCATTGCTGCTCCAACTGCCGCCGGCCGGCCGATAGGCGTAGTAGATATCCATGTCGCCATTGCGGTTGTCTTGCCAGACCGCGGAAGCGTTGCCGGCCGCGTCTAGGGCGATGGCCGGGCTATATTGCTCGGTATTCTCTACGTCATCGTTGATCTGGACGTTGGCCCCCCAATCGCCGCCGGCCGGCCGATAGGCGAAGAAAGTGTCACCCAGCCAGTCGTTGCGATAGTCCACCCAGACGGCATAGGCGTTTCCGGACGCGTCTACGGCGATAGCCGGGCTGGTCTGGTCGGCGCGGATGGGATTACTGTCGTCGTTGACCTGGACGTTGGCCCCCCAACTGCCGCCGGCCGGTCGGTAGGCGAAGTAAATGTCTCTGTCGTATTCGTTCGGGTAGTTCGCGTTGCGATCGTCGACCCATATGGCGTAACTGTTGCCGCTGCCGTCAACGGCGATGGCCGGGAGGGCTTGGGAGACGTAGCCGGGATCATCGTTAATCTGGTCATCGGCGCCCCAACTGCCCCCGACCGGTCGTTGCGCCGAGAAGATCTCGTGATAGAGGCCGGTTGTGTCGTTGCGGTCGTCCATCCAGATCGCCCACGCATCACCGCCGCTGGTGACGGCAATGGTGGAGCTGCCCCATGCCTTGCGCACCACATCATTGACCCGTTGATTAGCATCCCAGCCGCCGCTGCCCGCAGCGCGGTGTGCGGAGTACACGTCGGGTTTATTGCTGTTGCCGTCTCGCCAGTCGGCCCAGACGGCATAAGCGCTGCCCGCCGTGTCAAGGGCCAGATCGACGTAGCTTTCGGCGCTGGCCCACGCTTTGACCGCGCCGGCGTGGTCGTTGATGGGAACCTCGTTACCCCAACTGCCATCGGTAGCCCGGTCCGCGGAATAGAGGTTCCAGGAGCCCAGCCCGTTGCTGGCCCAGGCCGCAACCACGTGCAACGTGGCAGAACCATCCACTATTGCGGCAATATCCGGATGGCTCGCCGCGGTCGTGGTGCTGCTACCCAAGCCGGCGTTGATCCGCACACTTGTTTCCCACGCGCCACCCGCGGGTCGGTACGCGCTGTAGATGTCCGGGTAGTCGGCACCATTCCGTCCGTCTGCCCACACCGCGTAGGCGTTGCCGCTCGGGTCGACCGCGATCGCCGGGTAGGTTTGTGAGGCTGTGCCGGCGTCGTCGTTCACCTTGACGTTGCCGCTCCAACTGCCGCCGGCTGGCCGGTAGGCGAAGTAGATGTCCGCGTCACCGTCCCGGTCGTCCTGCCAGACCAGGCTGGCGTCGCCCGCCGCGGTGACCGCGATGGCCGGGCTGGATTGGGCAGTGGCGCCGGTGTCATCGTTCACTTTGGCACTGGCGCTCCAACTGCCGCCGGCTGGCCGGTAGGCGAAGCGGATGTCGGGGTTGCCGTCCCGGTCGTCTTGCCAGGCTGCGTAGGCGTTGCCGGCCGCGTCGACCGCGATGGACGGCGCGCTCTGGTGGGCGGCGGTGGTGTCGTCATCGATGCGCTCGTTGGCCTGCCAGCCCGCGCTGGCCGGCCGGTAGGCGAAGTAGATGTCGCAGCCGTGGCCAACAAGCCGGCAGTCCTCCCATGCGGCGTAGGCGTTGCCCGCGCTATCCACCGCGATCTGGGGGTTGAAGTGTCCCCAGCCTAGGTAGGGGCTGTCGTAGACGATACTGTTGGGCTGCCAGGGGGTATCTTGGACGGCTGCTGGGGCCGCGCCGGGGGTCTGTGGGGCCGCGGCGCCGGTTTGGGGCGGCAACGGTTCATTGGCGATGGCCGCGCAGGGTACGCCGATCGCCGCAAGCGCCACGACCATTGCCAGCCAGACAAACCGATAACCCAACGCCAACAGCCTCATGCCAGACTCTCCAAGACAGTATCTTCGCGGTTTTTCGGGGCTTGCTGTGGCCGTCGTTCGACACGCTCACGATGCAGTCTGTGACCGAGCCACGGTGGCCCGGTCACAGACCTGATGTCACTAACTTTTCTCGCTAGCTGTGGCCGGTCTCCTGACCGAGCCACCGGAGCGCCAAAGCGGACCCGGGGCGGGCACGG
>MNXL01000031.1:0-2312 GCA_001871755.1 Anaerolineae bacterium CG2_30_64_16 | reverse complement strand
TGACATTAGGTCACAGACTGGCCACAGCCCCCCAGAATTATACAGAAGATACCAAGATACCTATCCGAAAGGTGATTCTACGGATACCATCATGAGTCTAGCATGTCACAGGGGCGCTGTCTATCCCCAAGAAGTCCTATTCGTCACGCCGCGGGGTGGCTGGGGCGCGCCCGCCAGCGCTATTTGATCCAGATCGGGTCCCGCTCCTCGAACTTGTTGTTGCTCAGGTTCGTCTGGTAACTGCCGTCATCGTTCATCAGCCAGATTTGCGCGTAGCCGGTGACGCGGTTGGACCAGAACACCAGCCGACCGCCGTCGGGCGACCACGAGGGATGCTTGTCCCATTCCCAGTCGTTCTTTGTCAGCCGTTTGGGGTGCTCCCCGTCCGCGCCGATCAGGAAGATCTCGTCATTGCCCGTCTCGTTGGAAACGTACGCGATCCAGTGGCCGGCCGGTGACCACACCGGGTCGTAGTTCATGCCCCTCCCTTCGGTGATCTGGCGAGAAGTGCCATCTGGATAGAGGATGTAGATCTTCGGATTCTTCTCGTTGCGCGGCTTGGTGACGTACAGTGAACTCAACCCATCCGGCGAACGCAACTCCGCGGCGCGCAGCTTCTCGTATTCCGCCTGGGCCTTGTCCTGCTGCCAGATGTGGAACGGGCGGCTGCCATCCGGGTTCATGATCCAGAGCTCGTCCGAACCCGTGCGGTTGCTGTAGTAGACGATCTTGCCCTTGTAGCGGCTGAGGGGCACGTAGCCGGGCGTGGGCGTGGCCGTGGGCTCCGGCATGGCGGTAGGGGCAGGGGTGAGGGTAGACGTCGGCGTCGGCGTGACGGTGGGGGTCATCTGAGTCGCCAGGCTGGCGGCCAGCGTCCGGGCAGTGGTGGTGTCCATCCCCTCCAGTTGGCTGGCGCGGAAGTAACGTTCCCAGGCCATCGCCAGCTCGCCAGCTTGAAGCAGGGCGTCGCCGCTGCGCATGTAGGCGTCGTAGAGCAGTTGGGTGGCCTGGTTGTCGAGGTAGCCCGGCTGGTTGGCGTAGAGCAGCCCCAGTTGACGGATAGCCAGATCCCACTGGCCGGCCGTGAACGCCGCGTAGCCGTCCATGTACTGGCGCGCCCAGTCGCGCGGGTTGGTGGCTGCCGGATCCTGCGGCCGAAGCCCCAGCGCCTTGGTGTAGAGCTCCTCCGCGTGCTGCAACGCGTCTACACGGCCCTTCGACTGATCCACCACCTGCCCGGCCAGGGTGAGGTAGGCCTGGAAGAGCCGGCCGTCGATCTCGGTGCGCTCGGTGCGCGGGGTCAGGGTACGCGCCTCTTCCAGTTGCAGCACGGCCCCCTCCAGGTCGCCAGCGGCCTGGGTGTCCTCGGCCTGCCGCAGCACTGACAGCAGCCGTTGGTCCTTCTCGATCTGGCCCAGCAGGGCGCTCACGTCGCGATAGGTTGGGGTGATCTCCAGGATGCCGACCAGGGTGGCCTGGGCCTCGGCAATCTGCCCCGCGGCCAGTTGCGCCTGCGCTTCCTGGTAAGCCGCGTCCAGTTCCTGCCCCTGCCGCGTGCTGGCGATCCCTTCGGCCAGGGCGGGGTACTCGGGGTTCAGGGTCGCCAACTGGTCGTACAGCGTCAGCGCCTGGGCATAGTCGCCGGCGGCCAGCGCCTGGGCGGCCTGTAGGGCGATCTCCGCCTGCTGCCGTTCGGCGCGCATCTGGGCGAGGGAAGGGGCAATGGTGCTCTGGTAGAAGCCGAGCGCGATCCATGCCAGCCCGAACAGCACGACGACCAGCGCCAGGACGAACAGGGTGCGCCGGTTCAGGAGGGGCAGACGCCGCGCGCGCACCTTGAGGGTCTTGTCGGTCTCGATGCGCAGGCGGGTCTTGTCGATCAGATCCTGAACCCCAGGTTCATCCGGATAGTCCGCGGCCAGCTCCTGCAAAGCGGCCAACGCGTCAGCCCATTCGGCGCGCTGCCAGTGGCGCATGGCCCGGTCATAGGCCGCGCTGGCACGCCAGTCTCTCGTCGATCCGCCGCGTTCTTGCATCATTTGCCCAGACTCACATTCTTGAAAGCCTCCGTCACGGTGGGGATCGCCGGTCCGAGGATCACCACGAACAGGGCGGGAAAGATGAACGCCATCATCGCCATCAGGATCTTGATCGGGGCCTTGTTGGCCTTCTCCTCGGCCCGCTGGCGCCTGAGCACCCGCATCTGTTCGGACTGGCTGTGCAGGACGTGGGCGATGCTGGTGCCCATGCTGTCGGCCTGGATCAGGATTGCCACGAAGGACGACACGTCGGGGACGTCACAGCGCTCGGAG
>MNXL01000232.1 GCA_001871755.1 Anaerolineae bacterium CG2_30_64_16 | reverse complement strand
GGGCGAGCGGCGGATTACGGATCCGCCTTGAGCTGCCCCGGACTATTGAGAGGATACTGCGACCCGACACCGCACCCCGTCTCCATAACGTTTTCAGTAGACGAAGGGGACCATGGAATGGGTCCGTTGGCGGTAGGCCGCCCAAGCCGGTCCGTACCTGGCTGCGAGTGCTTGCTCCTCGAGCGCGGCTCGGTACAACGCGGTCGGAAGGAACGCGAGAAACGTGATGGCCAGCCCAAGGACACTTCTCAGGCCGATTGTAACGCTCGCGGCCATCACGAGCATGGCCAGATATACGGGGTGGCGGATGAATCGGTACGGGCCGGTTCGCGCCCTCCAGTGATAGTCCTCGGTTCAGCGTGACGAGCCTGCTGGATGAAGCCCGTCGCAACTGACCGGCTGCGGTTGATTGTTCCAGGCCTCTCACGCGTGCGGAAGGATACGGAAGCGCCCTGACGACTGCCCCAGGAAAACGAGACACCAACACGGCGGCAGGCCGCCGGCAACGAATAGCCTGGCTCACACGGGCGCGAAGAGTGGCACAGCTCGCACATCGTCTTGGTGTTGTTCGATCTCCCACAGATCGTAGGCCGCTTGATGTCCCAGCCAGCTTTCCGCACTGCTTCCCAGTGCGACCGACAGGCGGAGCGCGATTTCCGGCGTCACGCGCCCTCTGCCGTTTACGATCTTAGACAAGGTTTTGCGGCTCACACCCATGGCCCGCGCTGCATCGGTGATGCTGGCGCCCATCGGATCAAGCCACAGTCCCTTGATGATCTCTCCGGGATGGGGGGGATTGTACATCTTCATCGTGTCACAACTCTCAGTGATAATCCTCGTAGTCAACATCATCCGCATCACCAGCGGCAAAGCGGAACGTGATGCGCCAGTTGGCTTGTACGGTGACCGACCAAGTGCCCTTACGATCGCCCTTGAGTTCATGCAGGCGCAGCGTAGGGATGCGCATGTCGTCTAGGGCTCTTGCCTGCTGTAATTGAGCAAGAATCAGACGGATTCGATTGGCATGCTGCGGCTGAATCCCTGCTTTGTTGCCGGTGAGGAAGAATTGCTCCAGACCCTTGTGCGCAAAGCTCTTGATCATGGGCTAATTGTAACCTAACCCGGACAAGCCGGAACCAAGAAGGTGACAACTTAGCGCCAGCCGCCCACAAGATTCTTGCACAAAAAGCAAGGATCGCGTGGGTTAGGCCCTAATACTTCCCAGAGTGCAACTTGATGGGTTACGCGCTACCTGTGCCTGACGCAGCCACGGATGAGCGGCGTCTGACAAATCGACGCGGCGCAGCGGAGGGGACTAGACGGACGTCCGTTCCATCCACCCGCCGCGGAGACGCGCCAGCGCCGACGCCAGGGTCGGCTCCATGAAGGGTTCACCATACAGATGGCAATCGACGGAACCAGGCGCTCACCAACCTGGCGTTACTCCATGGTTACTGTCATGACGAAGTCCACCGCGAACGGTGTGGGTGCCAGCCCTGAGCCTGGCGAAGGGACAAGGGCCGAGCGCCTGAAGAGGCATGTGCGTCGAAACGGCGCACGCACGGTTTGGAAGCGGCGGCGGGCCTGTGTTGAGCCCAGTCGAAGCGGGGGACAACCGCCCCGCCGATCATGACTAGACGGGTACACCCACTGTTTGGGCCACCTCCAGTGTTACGCCGTGCTCCCAAAGCTCGGCCTCCGCCAAATCGATGTCCTCGTTCCAGCTCACTCCGTAGCCACCAGGGTCCACCTGGACAGTTCGGAAAAGCCAGCGGTTCGCCAGCGGCGCAAAGACAGGCTTCCGCAACAGCGGCTTGCAGTCATAGACCTTGCAGACATCATTGTCGAAGGTGACTCGCAGACGGCCATCGTCAAGAGGAGTCACCGTTTTGACCTTGGGATAGGTGCACATCTTGATCTCCTATTCCAATCCCGGCAGTTTCTTAAGCTCCTGGGTTTGCCACATGCGGAGCAATTCGGCCTGGTACTGGCTCGCTCATTCCTGCACCATCTTGTATGCCCGGCTGGGCAAGTCACCCTCAATGGCTTCCAGCGTTTGGACGTCGAACACCGCGTTGTACTCACCATAGAGAGCGTGAAAATGCGGAACACCATGCTCCCGGAAGTACATCTTGATCAAGATACCGTAGAATCTAGCAATGACCGGCATGAGTTCTGCTCCTGGATGAGCGCGCATTCCGTTGCCAACCTTCGGCAGAAGCAGTATACACCGGTTCAGACGCGTGGGTCAAGAGGGGTTTTTCGACACTCGTCAGGCCAGCTCACTCACAGCCGCTCCCCATCGCGCGGGGGCGGCCGCAACGGCTGGGCGAGGCGCGCCCAGCCGTTGCGCCAGGCGAAGCGGCGCAGCTTCCACGTGCCGTGATGCACTTCTCGCCACGCCTACTTCGGCAAGGCTTTCTGCAAGGCCCCGATCGTTGTCAGCACGATCTCCCTGAAAGTCTCGTCCCTGAGAATGGCGACACGCTTTGTCATCAGACTTTCGTGGGCTGTGAACAGTTTGGTGGGACGCGCAAAGCTGATGCTGGTCAACGCTCCTGCTTTTAGCGTAACCGGTGTCAGCTTGACCGCTTGAGGATCACGGTGCGGATTGCTGGTGATCTGGCAAAGAATCCAATCGCCGCGCCCCGCACTCGTAAGAACAACGGCCGGACGCAGCTTGGCGCCTGACAGGTCGGAGAACGGAAACCCGACTACAATGATGGAAGCTGGGCCAAGTGTGACCATGCCGCATCCTCTTCAGGGGTGTTCCAATCCATTGCTAACGCCGACTCACTCATCATAGCCGTCTCAAGCGCGCTCGGCTCCGGCTCATCGTCGAGGATAGTCACGAGAACGCGACGCATGGCCGGCAGCGTAATGGGCTGCAGCAGGCGTAGGTTTCCGGTTTGATCAATCACGGCTTCGACTGTCTGGATCATACGTCACCTCAGTTTCGTTCTTACAACGTCATTCTACCACAAAACGGCTGATCCGCTTCACGGCCTAACGGTTAAGATAAGCGGCGCACACCCCCGGCCGCGCCCCATTACCCCGTTTCGTTCTGGGGTGTGCGTCCGCTCCATCAAGTGTTCGAGGAAAGTGGCCTATGCAGAGGCGACCGCCGTCGCCCGTTCGCCGACTTGACCCTGCCTCTGGTAGCCACCAGGCGCCCTGGTGAGCGATGCCCACCGCTGCGAGACGTCTTGCGTGTGGGTAACGCAACGACTGCCCCCGGTTCTGCGACCCTGCACGACCACCCCACAGAGGGACGGGGGCGCATTCCGTTGCCAACCTTCGGCAGAAGCAGTATACACCGGTTCAGACGCGTGGGTCAAGAGGGGTTTTTCGACACTCGTCAGGCCAGTTCACTCACAGCCGCTCCCCATCGCGCGAGGGCGGCCGCAACGGCTGGGCGAGGCGCGCCCAGCCGGACCGCCAGGCGAAGCGGCGCAGCTTCCACGTGCCGACGATGCCGTAGGGCAGGAACAGCACCAACGCCACGTACACCATCCCCAGGATGAAGCCGGAGCTTTGGCCGAACCACTTGTCGAAGTAGAAGGTCAGCAGGCGCAGGATGGCCGCGCCGATCGGCGCGCCGCTCAATGTGCCCATGCCACCCACCAGCACCATCAACAGCGCGTTCACGGTGTAGCTCAGGCTGGCGATGCCGGGGCTGACGATTGGCTGATAGAGCATATGCAAGAAGCCCGCCAGGCTGGCCAGCAGCGAGGAGATGATCATCGCGGTCAGTTTGAAGTAGAAGGTGTTGTAGCCCAGCATCAGCGCCCGGTTCTCGTTTTCACGCGTGGCGATGCACACGCGGCCGGTGGGGGAGTCCACAAACCGTCGGCACAGCAGATAGACCAGCACGGCCAGGCCCAGCGCGACGAAATAGAACCGCAGCCGTTGCGCCGCTGGGCTGAGGAACGCGGGTGGGATCACGCCCTGCAACCCTACGTCCGCGCCGGTGTACCCGACCAGCTCGCGCGACTGGATGACGATGTGGAACACCTCGGCGATGCCCAGGGTGACCAGCGCAAAGGTGACCCCCTGGACGCGCGGCAGCACGACGCTGAAGAGCAACGCCTGAACCACCGCGACCACGGCCAACAGCCCGAGGGTGGGCGCCAACGACCAGCCAAAACTCTTGATCATGATGCCGGACAGGTACGCGCCCACGGCAAAGAACATCGCGTGGCCGAAGGAGAGCAGCCCCGTGATCCCGAAGATCAGGTCGTAGCTGAGCGCAAAGATCGCCAGGATGAACACCTCGATCATCAGCCCCTGGATGAACTTGGCCTGCCCCGGCTGGTTGGCCAGTACTTCTGCGAGCGGCTGGCCGTCGATCAGGGCCACCGCGAACGGCAGGAGGGCGAGCAGCCCGACCACGATCAGCGGGCCGGTGTTCGCCCGGAGCCAGGCCCGGACGGCGAAGCCGCGGGAGGGAGTGGCGGTCGGCATGGCTTATTCTTTCCTCCCAAACAGGCCCTGCGGCAGCACCAGCAGGATGATCACCATCAGGAGCACGGTGGAGGCCGGCACCAGGGGCGGCGTCGGCTTGAAGGGCTGCTCCAGAAACGGCAGCCTGATCCCGATCTGGCCGTACTTGATGATGAACTGTTGGACCAGTCCCACCAACAACGAGCCGGCGGCCGCGCCCGGAAAGCTGGTGAGCCCGCCGATGGCCAGGGCGATCAGCGCAGCCAGCAGCAGGCTTTCCCCCATCAGCGGCGAGAGCCCCATCGACGGCGCGGCGATGATGCCGCCGAGCGTGGCGAGCGCGGCGCCCAGCGCAAAGACCAGCGTGAACACCTGCCGCACGTTGATGCCCAGCGCCTCGACCATCTCACTGTCCTGCACGCCCGCACGGATGATCATGCCCAGCCGCGAGCGTTGCAGCAGCACCGACACGGCTACCAACACGATCACGCCGATCAGGATCACGAACAGCTCGTTGTAGGTGCGGATGCGACCCCCCAGCACATCGATGGTGGAACAGCCGTTGGCGAGCCAGTCGACGATGCTTGTGGCGGGACACCCGGCGCCGCTGCCCTGGAACAGGGCGGGCTTCGGCATGTTGAACTCCGTCCGTCCCCAGATCGCCTGCACCAGCTCGATGCCACTGACCCCCAGCCCCAGGGTGAGCATCAGTTGGTAGATTGGCCGGGTGTAAAGCGGCCGGATCAGCGTGATCTCCATCAGCGCGCCCAACGCGGCGCCGGTGACCAGCGCCACCAACAGGGCGATCAGGAACAGCCAGGCGGTGTCCAGCCCGAACAGGAAGCGGGTCAGCGCAGCGTCGCCCGTGTAGATGCCCACGCCGGTCACCAGCAGGAGGGCGCCCAGCGCCCACCGCCGCGGCGCGCCGGTCACCTTGCCGGCGCCACCATAGCGAGCTGCGGAGAACCCCGCCAGGCCGAGCGCCAGGAGCGCGCTGCCCAGGAACGCGCCGGCCAGCCGCAACAACCCACCCTGGGCCGCGGGCGCCGGCGCCGCACGGGCCTGCCCGGCCTTGATCGCCTGATCGAGTTGCAGGGAGTAGGTCGCCGGGCTTTGGGCGGCCACGGCCGGGTCCCACCTGGCCAGCGGCCACTGCGCGAAGACCAGCGTCGCCAGGGCCACGGCCAGGATCAGCGCGGCCCAAGGCCAGGCTCTGGAGACCGTTCGCGAGGTCCGCCACCGGCCCACGAGCGCGGCCCAGAACGGACCGAGCAGCAACCCGGCCGCCAGCAGCAGCACCGGCGGCAGCAGGTCCACCAGCGTGTCGGGCCGCAGATATGTGGTCCACCCGACGTACGCGCCGATCATGAACAGGGTGCCGTGGGCCAGGTTCAGCACGTCCAGCAGCCCGAAGATCAGCGACAGGCCGGACGCCACCAGGAAAGTGATCGCGCCGACCGAGATCCCGCGTAGCAGCGTGATGACCCAATCCCTGGTGCTCAGCCCCTGGATCGCGGTGAAGAGCAGGAAGGCCAGGATGGCCAGGGTGATCAGTAGGGTGCGATTTCTGCGCAAAGTTTCCACGTTCGGTTCCTCGTCACGCGGCGCCCAGGTAGCGCTGGATCGTCTCCCGATCGACCACCAGGTCGGCCATCAGGCCGGCCTGGACCGACCGGCCCTCCTCGATGATGACGTAGCTTTCGGCCAGTTGGCTGGCCACGACGAAGTTCTGCTCGACCAGGAGCACGGTGGACTCGGCCGAGAGCTGGCGGATGGCGTGCATCATCTGCTCGATGATGATCGGCGCCAACCCCTCGCTGGGTTCATCGATCAAGAGCAAGCGGTTGTCGGGGACCAGCGCGCGCGCCACAGCCAGCATCTGCTGTTGGCCGCCGGAGAGATGATTGCCCGGCAGCCGGTAGAGCCGCTTAAGATCTGGAAACAGCCCGAAGATGAAATCGGCCTTGCGGTCCAGGTCGCCCCTGGCGCGCTCGGCGATCTTGAGGTTCTCGGCCACGCTCAGGCTGCGAAAGATGGCCCGGTGTTCGGGCACAAAGCCGATGCCCAAGGCCGCGATGTCGAAGCTGCGCCGGCCTTGAACGGACTGGCCGTCGAAAATCACCTGGCCCTGCCGAGGTGGGAGCAGCCCCAGGATGGTCTTCAAGGTGGTGGTCTTGCCGGCCCCGTTCCGGCCCAGCAGCACGACGATGCCCCCGCGCGGCACGCTGACGCTTACGCCCTGGAGGATGTGAAATTGGCCGATGAAGGTGTGGACCTCTTGAACTTCCAAGATGGCGTCGGGCATGGCTCTCTCCCGAGAGAAGGGAACTGAAGGAACTCTGGGAACTCAGGGTTGTCAGGGAACTCCGGTGATTCAGGGAACTGAAGGAACTCCAGGCACTCAGGGAACTATGGGTTGTCCGGGAGCTGAAGGAACTCCGGGAACACAGGGAATTCGTCCAAGTCATCCTCGTTCGGATCGACGGTGTAGCTGGGGCGGTCTTCTTTGACCCAGAACTGTTGATCTCAGTCGCCATCTTGCTGTTTCTTGCGCAGCGAGGCGATCAGTCTGTCCAGCAAGTAGGACGTATCGCCATAGAGGGAGAGGATCTGTTCGAGCGTTTGGCCAGCGATGAGACTCCAGCGTTTGCAGTCCTGGATGTTGCTGCCCAGTTCACCAAGCGAGCCGCGAGCGATCAAACAATGGCGGATGTAGTTGGCCAGGGAGCTGGTGCAGTATCCTTCGGCGATGTTGCTTGGGACCGACACGGCCGCGCTGCGCATCTGGTCGCTCAGCCTGTAGTAGCCGGGCCCAAACCCCTTCGTGGCCTCATGAACCCGGTCTGCCAGGTCGCTCGCCTTCTGCCACACCAGCAGGTCCTTGTACCCGTGCAGCTTCGCAAACGTCTTCGTATTCCGACCGCCGTACTGGTATCCCACATCACCTCCTCAGTTTTCCTGGTGGGTCGTTTGGCATGACAATAGCCATTTGGCCGGAAGCCATGTGCTGTCATGCTGAACGACCCACTAGTTCCCTTTAGTTCCCTTCAGTTCCCTCACTTCCCTCCGTTTGCCACAGGTCTCCATACACCCCCCCCCAAATACGCGTTCTGCACCGCCTCGTTGGCGGCGATCTCATCCGGCGTGCCCTCGGCCAGCACTTCACCCTGGTGCATCACCGTGATCATGTCGGAGACGCGCATGACGACGTTCATGTTGTGCTCGACGAGCATGACGGTTTTCTGGCCGCCGGCCTGGACGCGCTGGATCAGGCTGATCAGCTCGGGTACCTGTTCCGCGGCCATGCCGGCCGTGGGCTCGTCCAGCAGCAGCACCTCCGGGTCCGGTGCGAGGATCATGGCCAGCTCCAACTTGCGCTGATCGCCGTGGGGCAGGGTGCGTGCGGGGGCCAGGGCGCGGGCGGTGAGGCCGACCATTTCGATCACTTCTCTGGCCCGCGCCTCGTAACGCGTGAAGCTGCGGTGGGAGCGCAGAAAATGAAAACTGTCGTGGCCCAGGGCCTGGCTGGCCAGCCGAACGTTCTCCAGCACGGTGAGGTTGGGGAAGAGGTTGGTGATCTGGAAGGAGCGGCCGATGCCCAGGTGCGCGGTCCGGTGCACCGGCAAGTGCGTGATATCACGTCCCTTGAACAGCACGCGGCCGGACGTGGGCGTGATGTTGCCGCTCAGCAGGTTGAAGAAGGTGGTCTTGCCCGCGCCGTTGGGGCCGATGATCGAGTGCAAGGTCTGGGCGCGCACGGCGATGCTGACGTCGGCTACCGCCACGAGCGCTCCGAATTCCCTGCGCAGCTTGTGCGTTTCCAGGATGATGCCGTTGTCCATGGTCTTGCTCGGGAAGGTGACTCGGGTGACTGTCATCTCGATGAAGTCTGACCGACTAGACCGGGCACGATTCGTCACACCCGCGAAAGCGGGTGACCAGTTGTCGCAGCCTGGATTCCCGCTTTCGCGGGAATGACGGATCACCGGAATAATGGTGCAAAGTTCATGAAGATGACAGTCACCTGTCTTCACCTTCAGGATTGGAACTACTTGCCGCTGAGGCTGCCGATCGGCAGTTCACCGCAGCGATCGATCTTGTCTTCAGGCAGCAAGCACGGGATATCGGGGCGGGTGGTCTCGACGAGCTCGAAGTACTTGAATTCCGGATCGTCCACGTTGGTCAGTTTCAGGACGTACATGTCCTGGATCGCCATGTGATCCTCGGGCCGGATGTAGATCTTGCCCTTGGGGCCGTCGAATTCCATGCCCTCCATGACCGGGATCAGCGCGGCCGAAGTGGTGTCGCCACCGGTGGCCTTGAGCGCGTTCACCAGGAACAGAGCCGCGTTCATGCCATCCGCATCGAACAGATCGGGGGGCACGTTGTAGCGCGCCTTGGTCTGTTCGACCAGCCAGTCGTTGACCGCGTTGTCCGGCGCGGTGTAGTGGTAGAGGATGCCGGCGGTCGTGCCGATGGCGTTGCCGAAGAAGACCGGGATCAGCGAGTTGTTGATGAACGCGGTACCCAGCGCCATCTTGTCCATGACACCCAACTCCTGGGCAGCCTGCATCATCGCGATGAAGCCACCGCCGGCCCAGGTGACGACCCACGCTTCCGCGCCGGAGTCGAGGATCTGCTCCATGTAGGGCGTGAAGTCAGTGGTGTTGGCCGGCGCGAAGATGTCGTCCGCCACGAAGGCGCCGCCGTAGAAGGTGCAGGCATCGCGGAAGGCCTGCGCGCCACCCCAACCGAACGCGTAGTCCGGCGCGATCTGGACGTACGTCTTGTATTCGTTCGTCATGTACTTGCACTGGTTGACCGCGTCGTGGTAGTTAGTGCGGCTGACGCGGAAGGTGTGCTCGTCGAAGTTGGCGCCGGTGATCTCGTTGGCCGCGGCCGGTGCGACGATCAGGATCTTGTCGTTTTCACGCGCGATCTCTTGCAGGGTGGCGGTCGCTCCCGAGCTGACGGTGCCGACCAGCAGGTTGACCTTCTCCACCTCGAGCAGCTCGCGGGCCACGGTCGCGGTGGTTTCGGGGTTGCTCTGGTCGTCGCGGATCAGCACCTGGATCGGGCAGTCGTCCACCTTGAAGGTGTTGTCCGCGGTGCCAGCGGCCCCCGCGGTGTACTCCATGCCCAGCAAGAAGCTACGCTGGATCATTTCACCGTAGATGGCGAGCGGGCCGGTCAGATCGGTGATGAGGCCGACCTTGATTGGTTGATCGCAGGTGAGCGCAGCCGCCGCGGGCGCCTCGGTCGGCGCGACCCCCATCTCGGCCACGCACTTCACGGCGTTTTCCTGCATCGCCTTGGCCGCGTCGGCCGGGGTCATGGTGTCGGCCATCACGCCTTCCAGGTTGGGCCGCATGGCGTCCCAGGCGCAGCGCATCTGCGGCGCGGCCGGCATGCCGCGGCCCTTGCTCAACTGATCCATCGAGCCGACCAGGATCGGGTCGCTGGTGATCAGGTCGCTCTTGGCGACTTCCTGGTTGCTGGGCAGCCGGCTCATCTTTTCGAGCCACTGCTGTTGCACCTCGGCCGAGGTCATGTAGGCGACGAACAGCCTGGCAGCCTCCAGCCTGGCGCCGGCGGCGGCCTTGCTGAA
>MNXL01000360.1 GCA_001871755.1 Anaerolineae bacterium CG2_30_64_16 | reverse complement strand
AGGTGTAGCCGGCGCCGAAGTCGGCGGCGCCGAAGTCGGCGGCGCCGAAGTCGGCCCTGAGCCGCGCGGCGGTCTCCTCCAGCCACAGACCGCGATAGTCCGGCGCGGGGACGAACCGCACCGGGTCCGCGTCCCCGCCGTCGATGACGACCACCGTCGGTGACGCGTCCACGGGCAGCGCGCCCGCCAGGATCACGCCGCGGTAGCCCAGGTTGGCGAGCTGATCAGCCACGTCGCCGCCCGCGTTGCTTTCCTTGATGCCGCCGGTGAGCGGGCTTTTCGCGCCGATTGAGAGCCGGCCGGCGTCCGAGACGCCCCAACCGGCCAGCGGACCGGCGGCCAGCACCAGGTGGTTGTCGGGACCCAGCGGGTCGCAGCCGGGGTCAACCTCCCGCGCCAGGATCTCGGCCGTGAGCAGCCGGCCGCCGCTAAGTTCATCAGTTGTGGTTTCAGTGGTCACCCGCTGGCGTGTCAAATCGACGCGCAGCAATCTCATATCATGCCCTCCAGAATTCGCGTGCAGTCCGCCGCAGTGGCTGGTCGCGGGTTGTTCGGCAGCATCGCCATGGCTGAAGCAGCCTGGCCCCACGCCACCAGGTCAGCCTCGGTGATTTGGGCGACGTCCACGCCGCGCACTTCTCGCAATGAGACCGGCAGGCCGAGGCCGCGCAACCACGCCGTGATCCGGTCCACGATCGCTTTGTCGGAGAGTGTGGGTGGCATCTCCAGCGCGCTCAACAGCCCGGCGCGCTTGTCGCCCAGCGCGGGCAGGTTGTACGCCAGCCCATACGGCAGCAGCAGGCCGATGCAAAGGCCGTGGTGCAGCCCGTACTGGGCGGTCAGTGGCCCTGCCAGCGCGTGGATGATGCCCAGCCCGCTCTGATCGAAGGCCCAACCCGCCAGCGCGCTGGCCAGCAGCATTTCCCGCCGGGCCGCCCTGTCCTGGCCGTTCTGGGTCGCATGAGGCAGGTTGCGCCAGGCGCGCCGGGCCGCGTCCAGCGCCAGGGTGTCGGTGACCGGGTTGGCCCGCCGGCCCGCATAGGCCTCCAGCGCATGCCCCAGGACGTCCGCGCCGGTCGCGGCCGTCAGGCCCGGCGGCAGACTCGCAGTCAGCGCGGGGTCCAGGATGGCCGCGCGGACGAAGAGCTGCGGGCTGAGCACGCCCCGCTTGGAGTGGGTCTCCTCGTCCTCGATGACTGCGACCTTGGTCATCTCGCTGCCGGTGCCGGCTGTGGTCGGCGCCGCCACCAGGGGCAGGATGGCGCGCCGGATGGGCTGCCCGCGCCACTGGTAGTCGGCATAGCGACCGCCGTTGGTCATCAGCAGCCCCACGGCCTTGCCCACGTCGATGACGCTGCCGCCGCCCACCGCCACCAGCGCGTCCACGTCCGCCGCCTGCGCCACCGCGAGCGCCGCCTCGACGTCCGCCACGGTGGGGTTGGTCTTCACCTCAAGGAAGGTGGCCACTTGCTGCCCGGCGTCGCGCAGCAGCGCTTCGACCTGTCCTGCCAAACCAATCCGGGCCAGCCCTGCATCGCTCAAGAGCAGGACGCGCTGGGCGCCGATATCAGCCAACACGGGGGGCAGCGCCTCGGCCATGGGCTGCCCGAAGATGAGTTTCACTGGACAGAAGAAGGTGAATGCCATAAAATTTCCTCTTCCTCCATCGCCCTCGACGGCGAAAACTCCGCCAGTCGGGGATCCTGCGCCGCGCCGGTGACCATGCCGGCCACCAGCTCGCCGACCAGCGGGGTCAAGATGATCGTGCTCTTGAGCCCGGTGGCCACCAGGAGGCCCGCTACCCCGTCCACGGCGCCCAATAGCGGCCGGCTGTCCGGCACAAACGCGACCGGGATGCCCCAGGCGCGGATCACCGCGGCTCTGCGCAGGACAGGAAGCCTCCTCCGGGCCGCAGCGGCAATCGCGGGCAGGGCTGTGGCGGTGGTCTCCCGGCTCAGCCGGCGCGTGACGCGCGCCGCCTCGCCGATCATCACGTTGCCGGCCGGCCGTTGGCGGAGGCAGAACCCGACGGCCTGCTCCTGGGCGGTCTCCGTTGCTTCGAAGAAAACCGCGCTGGTCAAGGCGTTCCGCGCTGTCGGTGGCAGCGGTTCCGTGATCAGCGCCTCACCGTGCACCCATTGGACCGGCAGCGCAAGCCCCGCGGTTCGTCCCAGCTCGCGCGACCAGGCGCCGGCCGCCAGGATCACCCACGCCGCGGGCACGCGTCCCCGCGGCGTGGCGACGCCAACCGCGTGACCCTCGCGGACCTCGATGCCAGACACGGGGGTGTGCGTCCAGACTTCGAGACCCCGTTCCCGACCGCGCCGCGCGTACGCATGCACCAGCTTGAACGGGTCCAGATTGCCCTCATCGCAGTTGTAGAGAGCGCCGATGAGCGAGTCCGGCGCAAGGTGCGGCTCCAGCTTGCGGGCTTCATCTCCGGTGAGCAGGCTGGCTCGCACTCCGGCCGCCTGCAACATGGCCGCGCGCTGTTTCATGAGCGCCCGCTGACGCTCGTTTTCGATCAGCAACAGACTGCCGGTTCGGCGGTAGCCCAGGGCACAGTCAAGCTCGGCCTCCAGGGAGGCGAATCGGGCATAGCTCTGCAAGGTCAGTTCCAAACTCAGCCCAAACTCGGTGTCCGCCACCTGTACATTGCCGAAGTTGGCGCCCGACGCGCCAGAGGCCAGGTCGCCCTGTTCGATCAGCAGCGTGCGCACCCCGGCCTGGGCCAGGTGAAAGGCAATCGAGCTGCCGATCAGCCCGCCGCCGATGACGACGGCGTCAGGGCTGCCACCTTCCCTCCAACCTTCCTTCGACAAGCTCAGAACAGGCTCACCCTGCGAGGGAAGGGGGGTCAAATCTCCCCCTCTCTTGTCAGGAGAGGGGGGCAGGGGGGTGAGGTTCACGTTTCCTCCTCCAACAGGCCCTCCAGCGGCACCGGCATCACCGGCGGCCGCGGCGTGACCTGCCCCACCGCCTCGACCGGCTGCCCGATCTCGCGGGCCAGCAGCTCGGCCACCGGCCCGCCGCACATCCGGCCCTGGCACCGGCCCATGCCGGCCCGCGTCACCATGCGGACCGCGTTCAGCGTCGTCGCGCCGTCGTCGATGGTCCGGCGGATCTCGCCCACGGTGATCTCCTCGCAGCGGCACAGCACCGTGTCGTCGGTCAGCAGACTCCCCAGGTGCGCGGAGGGGGGAAAGAGGTCGGTCAGCACCGCCGCGAAACGCCGCTGCCGGGCCAGCTCGCGGCGCACCGCGGCGACCCTGTCCGGCGGGACGGCCCGAGCCAACTGGCGAGCAGCCCCCAACGCGGCCAGCCGGCCCTCCCATTGCGCCACGTCTTTGCCGCCGATGCCCGCGCCGTCCCCCGCCACGAACAGCCCCGGCAGGGTGGTCTGGAGCCACTCATCGCGCACGGGCACGTAGGCTCGCTGGTCCGGGTCGTAGCGATCCTGGCAACCCGCCTGCCGAGCAAGCTGGACGGACGGCGTGAAGCCGTGGCCCAGGCAGATGGCATCGACGGCCACGGTCTCGGCGCCGCCCCCCTGGACCGGACCGATGATTGCCCGCTCAACCTGCTCGTTTCCTTCGGCGCGGCGCACCAGGTGGCGCCAGCGGAGAGCCGTGCCGGCCCGTCGCATCGTCCGCCACGCGGCCCAGCCCTCGCCCAGGCGCTCCCACTGGCCCCAGGCTGCCAGCGCGTGCTGCCAGGCGGTCCAGGGGAACGGGTTGGCGTCCAGGACCGCCACGACCTCCGCCCCTCCATCGATGAGGTGGCGGGCCAGCACCAGTTGCAGCGGACCGGTGCCGCTCAACAGGACCCGCCGCCCCGGCAGCACGCGCTGATGTTTGACCAGCGCCAGCGCAGCCCCAGCCGTCATCACGCCCGGCAGGGTCCAACCCGGAAATGGGGCGGGCCGGTCATACGCGCCTGGCGCCAGGACGACCGTCTGCGCCAGCAGCCGCCGCGGCGTGCCCGGTGGACCGTACAGGCAGATCAGAAAACCATCCGCCTCGGGGAAGATGCCCCAGACCAGCGTGTCGGACACCAGGCGCACGTCCGCCTGAGCCACTTCCGCAAAGAGCGCGGTGGGATGGCCCTCTGGTCCGGCGGCGTCCGCCAGCTCCGGCGGCGTCTGCTTGAAGTACTGGCCGCCCGGCCGCGGGTAGCCATCGACCAGGGTGACCGCCAGCCCGAGGCCGGCTGCCTCGACCGCGGCCGCCAAACCGGCCGGCCCCGCTCCTACCACGACCAGCTCCGTCCGCTCAGGCATCGGAACCCCCTCTCGTGTCGATCACCATGCCGGCCTGGACGGGCGTGACGCACGCCCGCACGTCCGGCAGCCCGTCCACGGTCACCAGGCAGTCGAAACAGACGCCCATGCCGCAGAAGATGCCGCGCGGCGCGTGTGTGTTCTCGGTGTGCCGGAAGGTCCGCCGGCCGATCGCCAGCAGCACGGTCGCGACCGTCTCGCCGGCAAAGGCCTGAACTGGCTCGCCGTCCACCTGGACCGTCAAGGGCAGTCGGCTTGTCAGGGGAGGAATCCTCAGGCTCTCGTGGGAACTGAACATCGGTTTGCTCCTCAGTCATTCGATAGACCGTCAGATAAAGATTTGTGCTGTAGGGGCGAGGTCACCTCGCCCCTACAGCACAAAACATTACCTGAACATCTAGAGAAACGGATGGGTGAGAAGGGCGACAAGTCGGCCGGGATCGCCTCGCCCAGGATCATGCCCGCCATCCAGTCACTGACCACCGGCACCGCGGTGATGGTCTCCAGGAACGCGGCCGCGACGAACAGGTTGTCCCGGCCGGGCAGCCAGCCGACCAGCGGCTCGTCGTCCGAGCTGAACGGGGTGGGGATGCCCCAGGCGCGCACGACCCGCACGCCCGCCAGCGCGGGGTAGAGCTTTACCAGGTCCGCGGCCATCCCCGCCAGCCCCCACGCGGCCGTCTTGCGGTGCAGCTCGGCCGTCTGGGTGACCGCCTCGGTGACCACCAGCGCCCCCCGCAAGTCGCGACTGAAGCCGACCGAGACGGCCTGCTCCACCCCGTGGATCGTCTCGTAGAAGTTCGCCAGCTCGATGGTGTTGTCGAGGGGCAGCGCCATCGGCTCGGTGACGAACGCCTCCGCGTGTGTGTGGCGGATCGGCACATCCACGCCCGCCATGCGGGCCACCCGGCCCGTCCAGGCGCCGCACATGATGGCCACGCGGTCCGCCTGGTAACGCGCCGCGCCCGTTTCGACGGCCACCACCCGGCGGCCTTCGACCCGCATCCCTGTGACCGGTGTCCGCGGCCGGAGCGCGGCCCCGTGTCGCCGCGCGGCTTTGGCATAGGCCCAGCAGAACAGGAACGGGTTTAGCAGCCCCTCGCGCGCGTGCGCGGCGCCCATGAATCCGGCCGTGTTCAGGTGCGGCTCGGCGTTGCGGAGCGCTGCCTGGTCCAGCATCTCGGTCGGGATCCCGGCAGCGGTCAGGATCTGGCTGCGCTCTGTCCACTCGTCCCACAGGTGCTGCGAGTTGATCAGCGCCAGGAAACCCGTGCGCCGCCACTCGAAGGCCGTCCCCAGCTCTTCCTCCAGGGTTTCGAGCCGGGTCAGCCCCTCGGTGATCAGCCGGAGATTGAGCGGGTTCAGGCGCCCCTCGGCCACCTGCGCCCGTCCCGAGCACGCGGCCGACGACCCCCCGCCCAGGTCATCGGCCTGCAGCAACAAGGTGCGCGCCCCGCGGCGGGCCAGGTGGTATGCCGTGGACAGGCCCACCATGCCCCCGCCGATGATGATAACGTCATAGCGGTTGGTCATGGTCCCTCGGCTCGCGGCATTTGTCGCCGCGCTGCCACCGATTGAAATCGGTGTCTGATACGCCAAAGTGTACTGAAGTACACTGGCGCCTGGAGCATGAAAGCCGCGCCTGTCCGATCAGCCACCAGTTTCCAGCTTCCAGCCTCACCTCACCATCTCGTCCGCCACCACCAGCGCCTCGTCCAGGATGCGCAGCCCGTCGCGCAGCTCGCTTTCAGTGATGCACAGCGGCGGGATGGGGAACAGGTGATTCCACTTCACGAAGCAGTGCATCCCACGCTCCCGGATGGCCGCGGCCAGCCTGGGCGCGACGTTGGCGTCCCCTGGGTTCGAGGGCAGTCCCGGCAGCGGGGCCAGCGGCGTCTTGCTCTGCCGGTCCTTCACCAGCTCGATGGTCGAGAAGAGCCCGATGCTGCGCACATCGCCCACTGACGGGTGCCTGGCCTTCAACTCCTCCAGCCCTTCCTTGAGGACCACTCCCATCCGCGCGGCGTTTTCGACCAGCCCCTCTGCCCGGTAGGCTTCGATGGCCGCCACGCCCGCCGCGACCCCCACCGGGTGTCCCGAGTAGGTCAGGCCCATGGGCAGCCGCCGGTTCTCGAAGTAGTCGGCAATCGCCCGCGACACGACCACCGCGCCCAGCGGCACATAGCCCGACGTGATCCCCTTGCCCAGGGTCATGATGTCGGGCGTCACCCCCCAGTGGTCCACGCCGAACCACTTGCCTGTGCGGCCGAAACCGCTCATCACCTCGTCGGAGACCAACAAGATACCATACTTGTCGCAGAGGGCGCGAATCCGCGGCCAGTAGTCATCGGGCGGGATGATCAGCCCGTTGCTGCCGGTCACCCCCTCCAGCACTATCGCGGCGATGTTCTCCGGTCCCTCGAACTCCACCACCTGCTCGACGTGGCTGATGCATTCCCGATGGCAGGTCTCGGGGGTCCACCCGAACGGGCACCGGTAGCAGTAGGGATCCATAAAGTGCACGACGCCGGAAATCAGCGGCTCGACCGGCAGCCGGTAGGGGTCGCCGGTGAGCGACAGCGCGCCGGCCGTCGCGCCGTGGAACGAGCGGTAGCGGGCCAGCAGCTTGTGCCGGCCGGTGTAGAGCCGCGCGAACTTGATGGCGTTTTCGTTGGCCTCGCCGCCGCCGGTGGTGAACAGCGTCTTGCACAGGTCGCCCGGCGTGACCTCGGCCAGCAGTTGCCCCAGCCGGCCCCTGGCCTCGGTCGCGATGCCAGGGTAAGCGTAGGCCATGCTGGCCACCTGCGCCTGCACGGCCGCGATGATTCGCCGGTTGCCATGTCCGGCGTTCACGTTCATGAGCTGGGACGAAAAGTCCAGGTACCGCCTGCCGTCGGCATCCCAGAAATAGACCCCTTCCCCCCTGACCGCGGTGAGCGGTTGCACCTGGCTTTGCACCGACCAGGTGAAGAAGGTGTACTCGCGGTTCAGTTCGACGATCTGTTGTGTGTCCATTGGCTACTCCTGTCCCCGAGAAACCTGGTTTCTCGCAGAAACCTGGTTTCTGCACCCGTCACTCTATGATGCCGGCAACCCGGAAGAAGTTCTCCAGGAGCTTCCGGCCCGCTGGCTGCGGCTCCGCACACCCCTCTGGGAAGGTCAGGTTTACCAACTGGCTGCGCCGTTCGTACGCCACCTCGGTATACGCTTCGGGATGGAACTGCGTGCCGTACACCGGCTTGCCGGCCTGCCGCATGGCCTGGATGGGGCATTCGTCGGTCGCGGCCAGGCTGGTGAAGCCGGGCGGCAACGTCTTCACCTCCCAGTAGTGCGCCTCCAGGAAGATCGGCGTCGGACCCAGGCCGGCGAAGATGGGGTCAGCCTGGAGGACGCGCACCGGCACGAACCCCCATTCTTTGAAGAAACCGGGCCGGGACAGCTTCGTCACGTCAGGCTCGCCGGGCCGCAGCGGCCGAATCGGGCCGATCGCCGCGCCGTGGGCCATCGCGATGAGCTGGTGCCCACCGCAGAAACCGATGATGGGCATCTCGGCCGCCCGGATGATCGCGTGCATCTCAGTCCAGGCGTCCCCGGCATACTCGGCCCAATCGGTCGCGTTCCCGCTGATGACCAGCGCCTCGACCCCCAGCCCGGCCAGGCGCCGCCGCGTGACCCGCTCGAACCGCTGTACGATGCACGGCCGGCCCGAGATCTCCTCCAGCCGGAGCTGGATATCCAGGCAGGCGGCCAGGTGCCCGGTCCTGCGCGCCGGGTCGAGGAGCACCTTCTCGTGCTCGATGTCCACGAAACAGATCATCGCCGTCCCTCTCAGGGCAGAATCGGAAACCGCGCGCGGATTGCGACATCCACTTCAGCCGGCAAGCCGACCTGCCGCGGCCTCGACAGCAGTTCCGTGACGCGCGCACATGCCCGTACCCGCGTGTCACGCTTGCCCTCCGCCTCCCAACTGGCGCGGTTTTGCCGGTCTGCGACGCGCGGCCGGAAGAACTCCGAGCGCATGAACTGGAGCGTCAACGGATCCATCAGGAAGTGGCCACCCGGACCGACGCGGTCGATCGCCTCAGTCGCCAGCGTCTCCTCGGTGACCTCGATGCCCCGCAGCGCCCGCATGGCCATCCCCACGATCTCGTCGTCGATCACCGCCCCTTCGAGGGACGCCGCGCTCATGTTGGTGACCATCCCGATGGCGTGGTGGATGTAGTTGCCGCCCCCCAAAGCTGCCAGCAAGAACGTGGCCATCTTCTCGTAGCCCGCCTGCGCATCCGGCAGTTTGGCGTCGCTCATCCCGCCGGAGCAGTAGATGGGTACCCCGTAGAAGTGCGCCATCTGCGCGGCCGCGGCCTGCATCATGCCGAACTCCACCGTGCCGCCCAGGTAGCCGCCGCTGCGCATGTCGGCCACCCCTGGGATGTAGCCGGCCAACACGGGCGTGCCCGGCCGCGCGAGCTGGGTCAGCACGATGCCGCTCAATTGCTCGGCATTCAACTGCACCAGACTGCCCGCCAGCGTCACCGGCGCGGTGGACCCGGCCATCGGCGCCGCCGACAGCGCCACCGGCAGCCCGTAGCTGCACCAGGTCAGCAGGATGTCGGTCACCACGGTGTCCAGGTGCAGCGGGCTCACCATCCAACTGGTGATGGCCGATACGAGCGGCCGCGCCTGGAGCGCTTCCAGCGATCCTGCCAGCAGGATCCCCAGCGCCACGATCTGTCGCGCGCCCTCGGTCGTCCCCACGCCACCCATGACGTGTTTTGTGGTGTTCGTCAGACACGCGTAGAAGCGGTTGACCGGCGCCAGTTCTTCCGGCACGTCGGTGGGATAGACCGGCATCACGACGAAATCGCAGTTCGGCAGCGCATCGACCAGCGCGGTCATCTGCCGCAGGTCGTCGAGAGTCGCGGGTCGCACCGTATCCGCGCCGGGGTCGAGCATCATGGTCGGCGAGCCGCCGGTTCCGGCATAGACGCGCTTCCCTTCCAGCAGCACGTCATTCGCCGGGTCGCGGCCTGCCAGCAGCACCCGTGACGGGGCGCTGTCCAGCGCTGTCTTCACCATCTCCTCGGAGATGAACACGCGGTGTCCATCGACGCGCGCGCCGCCCTGCCGGTAGAGGTCTCGCGCCGCCGCGTGTTCGACGTGCACGCCGGTGCGCGCCAGCACCGTCAGTGATGCCTGGTGCACCTGCAAGATTTGCGCCTGGGTCAGCGGGCAATACTGTCCGCCCTTGGGTCCTGGTCGCGCCATCAATCCTCCTTTTCGAGGTCAGGTATCGTGCAACAGGAGTGGCCGGGTCAGACGGGGTCGTGAAAGCTTGGGCGGTGCGCCGGGTGCAACTTGGGGTTGGGCCGTGGGTGGAAGCCGGGCATGCAACACGCCGTCTGTCAGGCCGGGCTGCACAGCGGATGTTACGCGCCGGTGTGTGCGTCGTGGAGGACACCGGTGGTGTGGCGTGCGATGGGTTGCCGGATCGCCAGAAGTCACCCCCGCAGCGCCGCTGGACGGGCGAGGGGATCACCGGCAGAATGATAACAGCTCAATCCTGTTCAGGCAAATCGGAGCGATCAGGATAGTTGGGCCAGGTATTGCCCCTGGTTCCGACATCTGGTAGAATCGGTGCATGGGCAGTTCCTGGGTATCCTCTCAATAACTTGGGGAAGACCTGTCAGGTTTCTGTTGCGCATCGCACAGGTTGCACAGATGGCCAGAAACCTGACAGGTCTACGTTGAACGCCCCGGATTATTGAGAAAGTACGTTCCTGGAACGGGTCAACCCCTTGATATTGACATAAAGGATAGTGCAATTATGGCTCGTATCAGCCAGGTGTTGGTAGTGCCGGCCACCGGCGCCTATTACTTCGAAGATCTGTCGGCGTTGCAAGATGCGCCGATCCCGGTGGCCGAGCGCTATGCGGCCCCCACAACCACGGCCGGATTTGGCGCGGTGCGTGAGGTGGCCGAGGCGCTCTCCGTCGGGTTGGTGGTGGAAGACCTGTGGCCCGGAGCCGGCCCGCGGGTCGTCTGGGGCGATTGCGTTTCGGTGGCCTACAGCGG
>MNXL01000194.1:12331-14189 GCA_001871755.1 Anaerolineae bacterium CG2_30_64_16 | reverse complement strand
TGGCTGATGGCTGATAGCTGATAGCTGATGGCTGATGGCTGATGGCTGATGGCTGATGGCTGATGGCTGATAGCTGATAGCTGATGGCTGATGGCTGATCTGCGATTTGCGATTTGCGATTTGCGATCTGCGACTTGCGATCTGCGATTTGCGATTTGCGATTTGCGATTTGCTGATCCCTGACTTCTGCCCCCTCTCCACCCTCCACTCTCCCCTCTCCACCCTCCACCCTCCACTGCCCCCTGTCCCCTACAGCAGCCCTCGCTCCTCCAGTGCGCGTGTCAACTGTGCGGCTGATTCAAAGACGATCGCGGGCATGCCCAGCGCTTCGGCCGCGGCCGTGTTGCGCGGCTTGTCGTCGACGAGCAGGCAGGCTGAGACGGGCAGACCCAGGCGTTCGGCCGTCAGGGTGAAGATGGCGGGGTCCGGTTTGCGCACGCCCACCAGTACGGACACAACCACCACGTCAAAGAGCTCGCGGATGTCCGGCCGCTCAACCAGCACTTCGGGCAGGTCGTGGAGCGCGTTGCTGCAGAGCGCCAGCTTGTAGACGCCGTGCAACCGTTGCGCCAACTGCACCATTGCCGGCTCGATCGGCTCTACGTGGAAGACACCTTGCCGATATCGTTTGAACTCGTCCGGCAGCCGCTCTGCATAGGCCGCGCCGCCGATCTGCGCCCAGTATTCATCGCGAGTGATCTGGCCGGTCGATGCCAGTTCCCAAGGTTCGCCGCTGTGCAGCGCGGCGCGCAGCGTGCCGGCCGGCAGCCCCAACTGCCGGTCGTACGCCTGCAACGCCCGCTCAGAGACTTCGGCCCGCGTGAACACACCGCCGAAGTCGAAAACAATCGCCTGGATCGCTTCTGCCACCCTGTGCCTCACAAGGGATAAACCAGCACTGCTGCAGCCCGCCCGATCGAGTGGAACCCCAACGTTTCGTACATGCGACGGGAGACGGTATTGCTGGCCTGAGTGTTCAAAGCGAGCCCGGGCGCGCCGATCTCTCGGCTGTGCCGGATGGCGTCGGCCACCATCTGTTGGCCGATGCCGTGGCCCCGGGCGGTGGGATGGGTGGCGACACGGATCAGTTGAGCGTATTCGCTGTTCGACGCGCTGGTGGTCAGCGAAAAGCCCACTGGCCGACCATCCTCCACCTCGGCCAGCACGGCATGATCGGCGGTGAGCAGCCAAGTCAGCATTTTCGCCGGATCGTAGCGCCAGAAGGGCGCAAAGGCCGCGGCGTTCAGCCTCAGCACCGTGTCCGCCTCGGCCGGGCCGGCGGGCCGCAAGGTTGCGGTAGCGGGCGAGGTGGGCACGGGCCGATGACTCGTGTGCGCGTAGCCGATCACCTGGTCGACTTCAACGAACCCGATCGTGGTCAGCGCGTCGTACAACCATTCTTCGGCCGAGAGGCAGACCAAACCGGTGGCGTGTTTGGCGCGCAGCGCCGGCAACGCCGCCTGGAGCAGTTGCGTGATGGTGCGCTGCGCGGCGTATCCCGGCGCCAGGGCTACCAGCGCAATGTCCACCCAGAGCTCGGCGGGATTTCCGGCCGGCTCGCGCATCGACAGGCCCAGGAATCCCGTTGCGTTGTTTCCATCGAACCCCACCGCGCTGACGCCACCGTTGAGCAGCGCGATCTGCGCCTCCACGGCCAGCGGGCCGTATCGCCGCCGGCTGCTCGCCAGCAGCGCGGCCAACGCCGGTCGGTCGGTCGATGTCGCCGTCCGGGTTTCAGCAGGGTCTTTGCGCACGTTTTGCCACCAGTTCATAGCCGGGAAGTATGCCACAGAATGGGCGAATAGGCGAGTCAGCGAGTCAGCGAGTCAGCGAGTCAGCGAATGGGCGAATTGCAGGG
>MNXL01000194.1:0-12291 GCA_001871755.1 Anaerolineae bacterium CG2_30_64_16 | reverse complement strand
CTATCAGCCATCCGCCATCCGCCATCCGCCATCCGCTATCAGCTATCAGCTATCGGCCATTTGACTTCTCGAAGAACCTGTATTACAATGCATTACACTGCAGTTGTATGATATGAATTGTACCTATCTGTCCCGATCTCAGGATCGGCCGAGCCTCTCTGTTCATCTGTCGGGGTTGGCTACAAGGCGGGAGCAGACAGTGATAACCATGTTGATGCCATAGTGCCTGACCCCCGAAATTCCTGTTTTTTGTGCAAGGATTTTGGGAGTGGCGGCTGTCGTCTTTTTGGTTCCGGCTTGTCCGGGTTAGGAACTATGATGAAGGTTGCTGTTGTCGGCGATGCTTCTCCCCTCATCTACCTGGCCAAGATGGATCAGTTGGCATTTCTCGCCCAGGCAGTTGGGCCGGTGGCCATTCCACCCGCAGTCTATCGAGAAACGGTAGAAATGGGCCAGCGCCATGGACGACCAGATGCTCAGCGCATTGTGGAAGCCATCCAACGGCAAACAGTCGTGCCTCTGGAGTTGACAGCCCCGGAGATTCAACTGGCCGATGAACTGGGCTCAGAGCCGCGTTTGGGGCAGGGCGAGTGTGAAGTCATTGCCTGCGCGATGCAGCGCCATCTCAGAGCGTTATTGCACGATAAAAAGGCGCGACGAGCGGCGTCCGCGCAGGGGGTACGGACCATACAGGCGGCCGACGTGTTGTTCTTGTCTCTTCTGCGTCGCCACGTTTCATTTGCTGAATTCAAGCGCTTGTTGCGCGATTTGGCCGTGTTGACCGGCATGGATGCAGCAACATTGCTGGAGCGGGAAGACCTGGCCGAGGAAATCGCAGATCAACTCAATCTTCAAGAGGTGGAAGATGACTCAAACAACCCAACTTAGCCTGCGCATCGCCTCCGGTCTGGAACAGGAAATCGAGATGATTGCTAAGCAGGAGGCTTTGCGCAAGACAGATGTGGTGCGCAAATACTTGATCGAGGGGGTCCGCCGCTGGAAGCTAGATCAGGCGGTGGCCCGTTACCTGCGGGACCAAATCTCGCTGGAGCGGGCTGCGCTTGAAGCCGGCCTTTCCCTTTATGACATGATGGACGAATTGCGACGTCGCGGCATTGCTTTGGATCAGACCACACCCAACGAAGCGCGGGAGGAAATCCGCGCATTGCTGGCAGAGATCGCCGCGTCGGAATGAGTGCCAACGGGCCGCCTTTGGGATTGATGAGAATGTGGGGACAACACAATTCCTACTGTCGTCATTGCGCCCAGCCGGCTATCTCTCCAGCCAGGCTTTCCCCAACTCCTGGCAGCGCGACCAGGCCAGCCTCGCCACGGCCGCGATAGATCTCGGCTACGCTCTCCGGCCACTCATCTATCGTCCAGGCGGCCTTGCGATAGGCCCATGGGGATGTCTACGGCTTGACAAAAATGCATATCCGGTATATACTTGTTTTAAGAAATAGATAGCCAGTATACATTTCCTGGAGAGGCCATGACTGTCAGATACGCCCTGTTAGCCCTGCTCAACCATACCCCCACCTACGGCTACGAGCTGCGCAAGTGGATGGAAGCCGCTCTGGGCGACCACTGGACGATCAACACCGGCCAGATTTACAGCACACTCTCGCGGCTAGAACGGGACGGCCTGGTCGTGCGTCAGTCCATGTCGGTGGACGAAGCAGCAGAGCGCACCCCTTACAGTCTGACCCAGGATGGGAGGGTGGAACTGGAGCGCTGGTATCGCCAGCCGCTGTCCCGCACTTACCGCCTGCGCGACGACTTCTACGCCAAACTCATGCTCAGCCTCTTCTCCGGCCTGATGCCGCCGGCCGACGTGCTGCAGATCCAGCGGCGAGAACTGCTCAGCGAGATGCACGAGTTGACCCGTATGCGCGCCGAAGCCGATCCTGTGAGCGAACTCCCCTGGCTGCTGTTGCTGGAAGGCGCCATCATGCACCTGGAGGCCGACCTGCACTGGCTGGATATGTGCGAGGTCCGACTGGATGAATTGCGCCATACGCCTCTGCCCCAGCATGTCAGCCGGCCGCGCGGGCGTCCGCCCAAACGCAGCCAGCCGGATGAGACGTCTTGAGTAAAGGAGGATGGAATGAGTGAACTGACCGAGGCCATGATCGTGACGGAAGGGCTGACCAAAGTCTACAGCGACGGGGCGGAGGTGCGCGCGCTGGACGGGGTGGATCTCTCGGTTGAGCGGGGGGAGTTCGTAGCCGTCATGGGGCCTTCGGGCTCCGGCAAGTCCACGCTGCTCAACCTGCTCGGCACGCTGGACGCGCCCACCGCCGGGCGGGTGGTGGTGGATGGCGTGGACGTGAGCACGTTGCGGGGCGACGCGCTGGCCGATTTCCGTCGCGCGGAGATCGGTTTCATCTTCCAACTATTCAACCTGGTGCCGATTCTCTCGGCGCTGGAGAACGTGATGCTGCCACTGATCCCCTACCGCCGTCAGTGCAAGTTCGACCTGGAGGCACGCGCCCGCGAGTTGCTGGACGCGGTGGGGTTGGCAGAACGTGCCCACCACCTGCCAGCGCAACTCTCCGGCGGGGAGCAACAGCGGGTGGCCATCGCGCGGGCGCTGGTGAATGGGCCGGAAGTTATGCTGGTAGACGAGCCTACGGGCAACCTGGATACGCGGGCGGGCGATGAAGTGATGGAACTGCTGCGGCAGGTGTGTGACGAGCGGAAGCACACTGTGGTGCTGGTGACGCACAGCCCGCGCGTCGCCGCCTTCGCCGACCAGGTCTACTTCCTCAAGGATGGGGTCATCGTGGACCAGAGCTGCCTGGGTGGGGAGCGGAGTCTGGAGGCCATTTGGGCACGCCTGGGCATCGGATGAGCCCTTCGGCAGGCTCAGGACAGGCCCTTCGGCAGGCTCAGGACAGGCCCTTCGGCAGGCCCTTCGACAAGCTCAGGAGAGACCTCAGGACAGGCCCTTCGGCAGTGCGGTTGGTGAGCCCCCCTCGACTGCGCTCGGGATGTACCTGTCGAACCACAGGATAGGCCCGGCTGGTGGCTAGCTTAGGCTGGGACGCGAGGAGGGAAAATGAGCGAGTCCAGGACACAGGTACCGCTGCTAATGTTGATGGGGGTGGTCATTCTGTTGATGGTGGCCATTGTGGGCCTGTTCATCCACATGAACCAGTTGCGGGGGGAAGTGTTGACGGCGTTGGAGCCTTTGCGAGCGATGAGGGGACCACAAGGGTTGGATATCGGGACGCAAGCGCCTGCCTTCACCCTGACCGCCACAGCCGGTCAGAAGGTCTCGCTGAACGACTTTGCTGGCCAATGGGTGTTACTTGTCTTTTCCTCCACTCAATGCCCGGCTTGTACCGAGATGTGGCCGCATCTGCAGACCTTCAGCGAGCGCGAAGAGGGCATACAGACGGTGATGATCTCCCACGGCACGGCGGACGAGAACCGGCAACTGGTGGAAGAACAAGGCTTTGACTTTCCCGTGCTGGCCTGGGACGATGCGGTGGTCAGGGAATACCAGATACCAGGGACGCCGTTCTTCTACGTGATAGACCAGGAGGGCATGATCGCCAACGCGGGCTTCGCCAATACACCGGAGCAACTGGAGGCGTTGGTGGCAGCTGCCGGAAAGTGAAGGAGATTTCGATGAAGATGAATACTACCCAGAAGCACATATCGGCAAAGGCAATCCCGTTGACGGGGATGGTGGGCGTATTGGTCATAGCCTACGGCCTTGATCGTTGGCTCGAAGTGCAAAGGAAAATGGCAGCGCAGACACTCAATTCTGTACCACATTATTGGCTATGGATTGGAGCGAATTTGTTGATCGCCGGATCCTTGTTAGCGCTATCCTGGTTAGTGATCTTTAGGGGTGATAGGAGCAGACCGGTTGCTTCGATATTGTTGATAGTGGGATTGCTTCTTACCTTATATCCGATATTTGCAGTTACTGCGTATTCAGCCTTTTCAGTACCGGAACCAATGAGACTGTTGGCTTATTTGTTGCCTAACTCACTCCTGGCTCATTCCGGGGCTTTCTTGGCCGTCATAGGACTAGTCAGTCTTGTGTCTGGCAAACGAGGCGAGTCTTGATGAAAGCAACGTTCATCTAATTGATAGAGGCTGGTGGAGAATGGCAAAAGGAGGTAATGGTATGCACGAATGAAGTGGTGAAGTGTCCGTTGAGATGATTGAGAAATCCCAGTGGAGGGAGGTGAATGGCGATGAAGCGACAGGAGTGGCTGACTGGTATCCTGGCCGTGATGCTGGTGGCCTCGTTTCTGGTGGCAGTGGGTTCCTTTGTGGCGCCATTTGCGCAGGCAGCTCCGCCGCAGCCGGAAGATACTTACGCCTACTTCGATTGCACCCAATGGCAGGGCACGTGCTATTGCGCGAGCGGGTACTTGACGTGTTCCACGACGATCCATCACTGTTGTTACAATCCCTACCCTGCAGCGTGCAGTCGATGCCCGAGCCCTTGTTGCTGGTGGTGGTGCCAATGTTACGACTGGCCTGATTGCCACCCGTAGTAGGGCAATCCAGATGGCCCGGATATCCCTTTTATCCGCCAGAGGACTATCCGGGCCATTATTGGTAAGTGCAAATGAATCCTGGATATTTGCGACTACAGCGACAAACCACTCTAGGAAAGCCACGAGGACGAATCCTTCTGCTGTTCTTGAGTGTCTTGGTGGTCAGCGCTGCCTTTGGTCTCTTCGTCTCAGCGGCGGAGACCAGTAAGGTCACGGTGGATCAGAACCTGGCAGCCTACTGGCGCACCAGTTATGACATCTTGGTGCGCCCACGGGGATATCGTTCGGCTATCGAGGAGAAATATGGCCTGGTGCAGGCCAACCACCTCAGCGGCATCCCGGGCGGCATCACCCTTGAACAATATGAGGCCATCAAGAGCATCCCTGGAGTCGAGGTGGCAGCGCCGATAGCCATGCTTTCATACTTCGATCTGGAAATTCGATTTGCACCCTGGTTGAAGCTGGAGCGCAAAGAGTTGGTCGACGAGCCCGGTGTTTACTCCGAAAGAATCACCCTCACGGAGACGGATAATGTGCGCAAATATGGGACGGTCTGGCAACGATATTACTATGTCGGTGCACAAGAGGCTGAACGCTCCGTGGAGGAATTGCAGAGCCTTTATGCCCAAGGCTTGAATATATGGACGCTGGATGGAGACGATCCCATCGCTTTAGGCTCTAACTACAGCTTCCCAGTTTTGATGGCGGCCATCGATCCTGAACAAGAGAGCAAACTGGTGGGGCTAGATTCGGCTATCACCCAGGGGACCTATCTCACCAGCACTGATCCGGTTCGGAAAATCCGCGGCACTTTTGCCGGGATGGATGAAAACATTTACAACTACGTTTTCCCCATCATCCTGAATGCTCACAGCTACGTTCAGGCAGAAATCCGGAGGGATTTATCGCGCATTGAATTGCCGGCCGAAAGTGAAACCCTTGAAGATATCCTGAGGCGAGGAGGGGTTGACTACCTGACTACACTGCCGTCTCACTTGCAGAGTAGCTTCACCATCCCTAATGAGGAGATCTTTCGTTCGCTGCCATTGAGTTGGGATAAGCTCTCCTTTCAATCATGGGGAGCCGATGAGTGGCTGGGCTTCGCACGCTTTACCAGCCCACCTTCAGGAATCCAGTACGTGGAAGGGGAGGTTTCCTGGGCTCCATCAAGGCTGGTCCTCGAGGTGGCGCCATTGGGAAAGGCCAATTGTCAAAGGTTGAATAGCACTTGCACGCCTCAAGTTCGCTTCAGGCCCATCACCAGCCAGGAGATGAGGGATGCGCCAGCCACCATTCGCGGGAAGCTCGAAGGTGTCTTCGAGATCGAGAAGCTATCTCTGTTGTCCAATGAGCCGGTCTATGTACCTGTGGAGACCTACTACCCGCCCCTGGTCACGTTGCGCTATGATGAGAACGGCAACCTGGTAGACCCGCCAGTGGTCATCCACCCCACGTTCCACCCCGAGGGCTATATCCAACGCTCTCCTTTAGTTCTAACCACGTTGGAGGCAGCCAAGCTGTTCAATCCCGTGGACCCCATCTCGGCTATTCGCGTGCGAGTGGGCGGCATTGACCGCTTCAGCCCCGAGACCCAGGCTAAGATCGAGGCCGTGGCGGGGGCCATTGTCGAGGTCACCGGCCTGGACGCGGACGTGGTCGTCGGCTCCTCTCCACATCGGGTGCTGGTACACATTCCTGGCTACAAAGACATTCCTCCGGTGGGCTATGTTGAGGAGATGTGGATCCAGAAAGGGGTGACCCTTTCGTATAGCCGTGAGATCCAGCGAGTGAATTTGATCTTCTTCGGGCTCATCTTATCAGTCTGCACACTCAACATCCTTAATACCACCCTTATGACGGTATTGGGTCGCCGCCGTGAAATCGCCCTCCAGAAGGCGCTCGGCTGGCGCTCTTCGACTGTCTTTCGCCTGACCCTCTTGGAGGTTGGCATGGTGGGCCTGATTGCTGGAGGAGCAGGTATTCCTCTGGCCTGGGGTCTGGCCAGGTGGCTGCACCTGCGCATGCCTCTGGAGAGAGCTCTGTTAATCCTTCCGCTGGGTGTGGGGCTATGCCTGCTAGGTGGTCTTGTCCCGGCTTGGTTGGCTGCTCGGGTCTCTCCAGTGGCCTTGTTGCAGCGTGGCGAAATAGAGCACGTTGGGAGATCGCTTCCTGGGCCGTCTTCTTTATTCACTTATGCCCTGCGCTCGATTCTGCGGCGGCGGGTCCGAGCAATCCTGGTAACCCTTACGATGGCCCTGGCAGCGGCGCTGTTGACCGTATTCCTGGTGGCCTCTCTAGGGCTGCGGGGTTACTTGAGCGGCACCTTGCTTGGCGAATACCTCATTCTGCACATTGAAGGGTATCATTATATAGTGGCGGGTGTCGGTTTGCTGGTAGCCGCTACGACCATCCTGGATGCCCTCCTGGTTTCAGCGTTGGAGCGGCGGCGGGAGATAGGGGTGCTGAAAACGACAGGCTGGCGGGACCGGGAGGTGACTGGTCTCTTTGTGAGCGAGGGATTGCTGCTGGGGCTGGCGGGCGGGGTGCTGGGATGGCTGGTTGGGTTGGCGGCCTACGGACTGCTGTACCGCGGGCTGCCCGCGCAGGCGTGGTGGGTCACGCTCCCCGCGCTGGGCGTGCCTGTGCTGGTGGGGGCAGTGGCGGCGTGGTATCCCGCCCGCCAGGCTGCCCGCGTACCCCCGGCGGAGGCGGTGCGGCACGAGTAGGCTGGTAAATTGGCAGGCGGTGGTGAATCGTTGGCCGGGCGACAGCAGGGCACAGGCCTGGCTTACGTGTCCGGCCAAGCCGGCGAGGGAGTTCATTTCAGGCCCAGGCGCCCAGTCCAGGGTCGCTGTTGGGAGTTCCTCGATGGCGCGCGTGATGTCTGGGTGCAGCGCGTCAAGTCGTTCCAGATAGTCTTCGAAGGCTTGCAGCATCTCTCGTTCTCCGTATAAGCGAGCACGCTATCCCTCCAGCGCCTCGAGGGTCCAGAGCGCGTACAGGGTGAGCCATTTGCTCGGCTGGCCGCGTTTTTCCAGGTTGGCCTGCATCCGCCCGTGGGGCGTGGATTTAAGCTCAACTTGACTTTACTACAGTTTCGCCTGGAGATCAATCCCTGTTTTTCGCCAGATAAGTGCGTTGCACCTGGCAACACCTGGCAAGCTTTTGACAAAAGCCGCGTTCCAGGCTATCATCTCATTGTGATACTGGCTGTGAATGGCAGGCATACGATCAGAATGCCTCACCGGCCAGTGGGTATGTCGGAATGCTCGTCCGAGGTGTCGCTGAGGCTTGCAGGTTGCCGGGCGACACTTTTTAATTTGCCAGTTTCAGAGAAAGTCGCGTGACCCTGAAGTCGTCCTGATCTGTCAGGGCGCGCGCGAAAGAAGAAGGATATGACCAACACACTCCGCATCATTCCCCTGGGCGGCCTGGGGGAAGTCGGCAAGAACATGACGCTCTTTGAATACGGCCGCAACATCTTGATCGTGGACGCGGGGATCATGTTCCCCGAGCACGATATGTGGGGCATCGACGTGGTAATCCCCGACTATGCCTACCTGCGCGAACGGGCGGACCAGGTGCGTGGGATCGTGGTCACCCACGGCCACGAGGATCACATCGGCGGGTTGCCCTATCTGTTGGTCGATACGCCGATCTATGGCACGCGGCTGGCGTGTGGCCTGATCGAGGCGAAGCTGGCGGAGCACAAGGGACTGGGTCGCGCGACGCCAAAGCGCATCGCGGCCGGCGAGGGGTTTCGCGTCGGGCCGTTCGAGGTCGAGTTTCTGGCCATCAACCATTCGATCCCGGACGGGGTCGGGCTGGCGATCGGCACCGAGATCGGCAAGGTGATCCACACCGGCGACTTCAAGTTCGACTACACGCCCGTGCGGGGCGGCGGCCCGAACTTCACCCGGCTGGGGCAGTTGGGCGCGCAGGGCGTGCTGGCGCTGCTCAGCGACTCCACCGGCGCGGAGCGGGCGGGCTACACCCCGTCTGAGGCCGTGATCGAGCCGGCCTTCGACCAGATCTTCCGCGAGGCGCCGGGCCGGATCATCATTGCGACCTTCGCGTCGCTGCTCAGCCGGGTGCAACAGGTGGTCAACGCCGCGCATCGCCACGGCCGCGTGGTGGCGCTGGCCGGCTACTCCATGTTGAAGACGACCGAAATCGCCCGCAACCTGGGCCATCTGGAGATCCCGCCGGGGGTGCTGGTGGATTTGAGGGACGCGCGCCGTATGGCGGATGACCGGGTCGCCATCGTCACCACCGGCAGCCAGGGCCAGCCCGAGGCCGCGCTGGCGCGCATGGCCGAAGGCACGCACCGCCAGATCGACATCAAGCCCGGCGACACCATCGTGCTCTCTTCGACGCCGATCCCCGGCAACGAGGAAGAGGTGGCCCGGGTGATCAACAAGCTGTTTGCGCGCGGCGCGGACGTGCTCTACCCGCCGCTAGCCGATGTGCACGTCTCCGGGCACGCGTCGCAGGAGGAGCAGAAGCTGATGCTTTCGCTGGTCCGGCCGTGCTTTTTCGTGCCGGTGCACGGTGAGCTGCGCCATCTCCACGCGCACGCCCGGCTGGCGCGCCAACTGGGCATTCCGGACGATCACATCTTCATCCTGGAGAACGGTTCGGTGCTGGAGTTTACCGCGCACACAGCCCGGCTGGCCGAGCCGATCACCAGCGGCAACGTCTTCGTGGACGGCTCGGGCGTGGGCGACATCGGCCCGGCGGTGATGGGCGAGCGGGAGATCCTGGCGCGGGACGGCTTCGTGATCGCGATCGTGCCGGTGAGCCTGGCGACCGGCGAGGTGACCGGCCGGCCGGAGCTGGTGTCGCGCGGTTTCGTCTACCGTCGCGAGAGCGGGGACCTGCTGGAGCGGGCCGCGGAGAAGGTGTGGAATGCCCTGCAAGGCGGCAGCAGCCGCAAGCGGCCGGCCATCATCGAGCGGACGCAGGAAACCCTGGGCCGCTTTTTCTACGACGAGACGCGGCGCAAGCCGATGGTCGTGGCGATCGTGACGCAGGTGTAGCATCGGCAGGGCTGGCGGCCCTTCAGGTACCGATTTAGCGCCTGCGGATTCCCCGGCTGCGGCACAATGCTATCGGCCTGCATGAACCGCCCGATCAGCGGGTCGAACCAGCGCGAGTTGTACCAGTACAACCCATGTCCCTGGTCCCAGCGCTGACCGGTAAAGCGATAGTTCGTCTTTTGGCCGGAGGTGATGTAGCGCGTGTCGCCATAGGGTTTGTAGCGCAGCTCTTTATCGCGCGTGCCGTTGCTCAGCAGCGTCAGCGCCATCGAGCCGAGATGGTCGGAGAGCAGGAAGTACAGCGTGCCGTTGTCGCGCATCGCCACCCGCACACTCCCAGCGTAGTAGTACTTCCTGGGCGCCGCGTTGCGCACGTTCTCCCACGTCCAGCCGCCCCTGACGGCCGGCAACGGCCAGGTCACCGGCGCTTCGTTGTCCACCGCAAAGCGCGCTTCCCAGGCGTGCCAGTCCGGTGCCTGGCAGGCGGCCCCAAAAGTAGTAAAGGGTGGTCTCCGGCGCGTAGAAGGTCAAGGTGTCGCTGGAGCCGTCGTTGTAGCCGGTGCCGTCCGGCACGTAGGCATAGGCGCACCCGGAACATGCGGAGTCGCTGCCGGTGGTGTACTGCCGGCCTAGCACGCCCTGCTCCGCCTCCAGATAGACCTTGACGCAGCTCGGCCCGGAGTTGGCTGTGGCCGTCGGCGTCGGCGTCGGCGCCGGCGTGCTCGCGGCCAGCAGCACCGTCAGCCTGGACCGCTGCGCTACCTCCCAGTGTTCAGACAAGTTGAACGTGTAGTCCACCGTGCCCTGGCCGCCGGTCGGCCGCAGCAGCAGGCCGTAGTTGCTGGCGGGAGTCGTGACCCAGTCCTGCACCAGGCTGGTCACGTCCAGCGTTATCCAGCGGCCCACGTTGGCCGGCCCCAGCGTCAGGCTGGCGGCTGGCGCGCCGGTCCGCGCCGACCGTGTTGGCCCCCGGACTGCTTCACGGCGCATTCCAGGTGACGCTGCTCTCGGCCCAGGTGCGCAGCAGTGGGTAGGCGCCCGGCGCCAGGCTGCTCAGGTCGAAGCGCAACACGGTAGAGTAGTCATCCAGGCACACGCCGCCGGTGCAGGAGACGGCACACACCCAGGCCGTGGCGCTGCTGCCGTAATTGGCGTTCGGCCCATAGCGCCAGATCTGGGCGTCGGTGGCGCCACCGTAGCCCGCCACGCCCTGCGGGAACTGATACGCCACCGCGCCCGTCGGCAGCGGCGTCGGGGTCAGCGTTGGGGTGGCGCTGAGGGTCAGGCTGAGGGTGGGGGGCGCCGCCATACCACACCGTCAGCTTGGGCCGCTACGTCTATCAGAGGCCACTGCCAAGAGTGCCAGAGTCGACTATCCTACGGCTGTGGGCGGTTCAAGTGGATGAAGATGGCAGAAGAGATCACGCCCAAGCCTAGGCCGAGGAAAAGTCCGCAGACCAGACTCAGCCTCCCTCCCACGGGATAAGCCGCCAGTATGGTTATTCCGGTGACCCAGATAGCACAACTTGCCATGATCACGCCCAGCTTTGGCAAGTAACCGCGCTGATATAGGATGGCGACTGCGCCAAGCAACGTGGCTAGTAGTACCCCTCCGACAATTGTGATAGGCATCGCGTTGTCCTCCCGGTGTCCTCTCACTCATGGGCTCCAGACGGTCAGCTCATCAAAGATCTGCCCAAACCGAATTATCGTTGCCCTGGCCAGCAGAACAGTTGCTGTCGCTCCAGAACCACCACCTGCCACGATAGACAACCTATGCCGGTGGAGCAAACGCTGGCTCCTGCCGATATGAGGAGCGCCGTGGTAAGCCCGGCAGCTGCAGTGGCACCGGTAAACTCAACAAGCTCGCCCCACATGAATGGATTCAACGCCAGATCCCAGTCCACCGATTTCAAGTGCAGATACTTTTGGTCGGCTTTCCAGGATCCCAAGTAGTTGTTCTCGACATGGATGGTGGCTCCGGGCAGGCTGTCACGATAGAGAGTCATCAGGTAGTGAGGGTAGGAGTGAAAGACCGTCCCTGCGTCGTACATCGTCCCCCGGTTGTCCGCTATCATCAGGTTTCCATTGTCATCCTCGGTAAACCTGCCACGAAATATCTCGTGTCCCGGGCGGTCAGCACCACTGAAAGCAACCGAATCATTGAGGTGGGCATTGCGAAGAACCTCAAGCCACCCCCATTGACCTGCATATTGCCCGCCTTCCTCAAACAGGGCTACCACCTCATCCCAGGTCTTCACCCCATAGTACTTCATGATCTCGTCTTCGGTAAACATCCCTGTCGGATCGGTGTACCGCAGCGGATTCCCGAGGACGTAGGAGTACCGATTCAGCGCCTGCGGATTCCCCGGCTGCGGCACGATGCTATCCGCCTGGATGAACCGGCCGCTGATCGGATCATACCACCGGGCGCCGTAGAAGTACAACCCCGTGCCCGGGTCCCAGCGCTGGCCGGTGAAGCGATACGTCGTGATCTGGCTGCCGGGGTTGTAGCGCATGTCACCGTAAGGCTTGTAACGCAGCTCGGTGACCCGAGTGCCGCTGGCATCGGTGGTCGTGGCCGTGGAGCCCAGATGGTCGCTCAGCAGGAAGTAGAGTACGCCGTCGTTGCGCTCGGCCACGCGCACGCTGCCGGCGTAATAGTACTTCCTGACCGTCGTGTTGCGCACCTCGTAGTGCGGCCCCACAATCAGCGTGGTGATGTTGTT
>MNXL01000121.1 GCA_001871755.1 Anaerolineae bacterium CG2_30_64_16 | reverse complement strand
CCAATACGCAGTTTGCAGTCTGCCCACCCGGAGGCCTCATGACCACATACACCATCAAAGCCATCAAGTTCTGCGAACAGTCCGTCCCCGGCCCGCAGATGTTCTACATGTCGCGCTGGGACGAGTGGCTGGTGGCCGATTTCTTTCTGTTCGTGTTGCGTCGCGACGATGGACAGGTGATCCTGGTGGACACCGGCGTGCGGGATGTGGACGAGATCCAGCCGCTAGTCGTGGCCGGGGTCGGGGAGCGCGGCCGTTTCCGCATGGACATGGCGACGCAGAACGTGCCGTTGTTGCTTCGCAAAGAGGGCATCGACCCGGCCGACGTGGCGTATGTCCTGCTCACGCATCTGCACTACGACCACTGCTCCAACGCCAGGCTCTTCCCCAATGCGCAGTTTGTGGTCTCGCGGATCGGCTGGCACCTGACCCTGGACCCGCCCGTGACCGGCATGTGCCCGGACGTCCTGTTCCCGCGCGACGTGCTGGCCTATTTTGCCGGCGAGGCGCGCGACCGGCTGATCCTGGTCGACGACGAGGCCCCGGAGATCCTGCCCGGCATCGGCGCGTTTTACGTCGGCGGGCATACCCTGTGCAGCCAGGCGTTCACGGTGCAGACCAGGCAAGGGCTGGCCGTGTTCCCCGGCGACACTGTGTTCTACTACGAGAACCTGGCGCAGAACCACCCCGTCGGCCTGGCGGTGGATATCGTACAATGCTACCAAGCGATGGCGCGCATCCGCACGATCGGCGGCATCTTCGTCCCGCCGCACGATCCGGTGTTGTTGCAGAGGTATCCAGATGGAATAGTGGTGGGAGAATAGGTCTGGGGTATTGGGGATTGGGGCCATGAGGAAGTTCTATTCGACAAGCCGCACATTCGGTTCGTGGAAAAGGGACATCAAGAAGGTGAAGACTTGTATGCTGCTTACGGTCAAACTATGGCCGGACGTTGGCTGGTTGTTTTTTTCGTTCTCAAAGAGGATCAGGCGGCACTCGTGATCAGTGCACGTGACATGGATCGAAAGGAGCGACGACGATATGTCAGAAGATAAAATGAGCAGCATCTCTCACGCGCGCACGTGGCAAGAAATGGCCGAGTTCTGGGATACCCATAGCCTTGCCGATTATGATGACCAGACCTATGAGGTCGAGATGACGTTTGATCCCGTGGCGCGACGTACGGCAGTTAGCGTTGAACCAGAGTTACTAATGGAGATATCGCGCATTGCCCACGAGCGTCGGGTGAGCGTACAGACGCTAGTCAACGTCTGGTTGCGTCAGTATGTAGATCGGTTTGCTTCCCAGGCGACAGGCGTTCAATAGCTGGCCTCGATTTCGCAAAAGGCAGGTCAGCGGCGCCAATCCATTCATCTCATTGGAGGGGCCTGTGGCTCAACTCCAGACATCCCGCATCACCACCTGCACCGTCTACCATCTGCCCGGCCGCGACTGGTACTACCTGCTCGGCCCGCAGAACAGCAGCGCCAGGAACCTGGTCTTCGGGCTGGCCGAGTTCCCCGGTGGCACACTGGCAGCCTTTCACACCCATCAGGCCGAGGAAGAGATCATCTACATCCTCTCTGGTGTCGGGACCATCATCGCCGACGGCGAGGAAACCCGCCTGGAGCCGGGCGTGGCGATCTACATCCCGCCCGGGCTGTCGCACCAGATGCGCGCGGATGGGGCGGAGCCGCTGAAGCTGGTCACGATCTTCTCGCCGCCAGTCACGCCAGGCGCGTATGATCCGGGGAGGCGATAGGCAAGTAGGGGTGAGTTTGTCCTGATAGACGTATTCCTTTGATGTATTCTAAAAGTGAGCAGGACGACCTATCCCCCGACCAACTTAAGGCGCTGAAAAGGATTATTGAGGAAGAGTACCCATGAAAGACGAACTGTTCGCCGAACTGCTGGCAAGCGTGCGCGAGGGCGGCGCGATTTTGCGCGGCGAGACCGCGCCGTCTCGCACGTTTTCCGTAGATGGCCCAGACATAAAGCACATCCGCGAAGGCTACAAACTATCACAGAGCCAGTTTGCCTCGCTAATCGGCATCAGTGTGAGCACTCTGCGGAACTGGGAGCAGGGGCGCCGGACGCCAGACGGCCCCGCGCGGGTGTTGCTGTTGGTTGCGGCAAAACACCCAGACGTCGTGTGGGATGTCGTTTGTCCTGTTGGGCAGCAAGAACTGAAAGCGGGCTAACATACGCTGGTCCAGAAGTTCAGGCTAAGTTGTGCGAAGCAACCCTTTCGCAGGTTTGGAATCCGCAGGTAGGGCGGCACGCCGCAAGATGGACGAATTCTACGCCCAATGAGTTGTCGGCGCATTCGCCGCTGAAGCTGGTCACGCTCTTCTCGCCGCCGGTCACGCCGGGCACGGATGATCCGGGAAAACGGGAGATGGACCGCAGCGGCGCGCCTCTTTCGAAGCCGTAATCATGTTGCCTGATCCGATTCTCATCGAACATCTCGCTACCATCGCCAACCGCCTCCGTTGTCACGTGATCAAGATGACGTACTACGCCGGCTCGGGTCATCCGGGCGGCTCGCTGTCCGCGGCCGACATGGTGGCGGCTCTCTATTTTCACGAGCTGCGGATCGACCCCGCTCGCCCCGACTGGCCCAACCGCGATCGCTTCATCATGTCCAAGGGACACGCGTGTCCGGTGTGGTACGCGGCGTTGGCCGAACGCGGCTATTTCCCGGTGGCGGATTTGTGGTCCCTGCGCCAGGCCAGCAGCCATTTGCAGGGCCATCCCGACATGCGCAAGACCCCGGGTGTGGACATGACGGCGGGACCCTTGGGTAGCGGCTTGGCGGCTGGCGCGGGCATGGCGTTGGGCGCCCGTATCCAGGGGCGATCCTATCGCACCTACGTGATGGTTGGCGAGGGTGATATGCAGGAGGGCTGCACCTGGGAGGCGGCCATGCTGGCCGGCCATCACCGGTTGGCCAATCTGGCTGTCCTGGTCGATTACAACCGTTCCCAGGTGGACGGCAGGTCCGACGAGATCCTGGGCCTCGATCCGCTGAACGACAAGTGGCGGGCCTGGAACTGGGCTGTGCGGGAGATCGATGGGCATGACCTGGCCGCGATTCTGGCGGCCCTGGAGTGGGCGCGCGAAGTCCACGATAAGCCGGCCGTCATTGTGGGCCATACTGTCAAAGGCCGCGGTGTTTCGTTTATGCTGGACCGGCACGAATGGCACGGCAAAGCACCCAATCGCGCGCAGGCGATTGCGGCGCTAGGGGAGTTGGGGGAACCTATTGCGGATTGCGGATTGCGGATTGCGAATTTGCCTTGCGTCAGTCTGAAAACCGCAAACCGCAAACCGAAATCGAGACGTAGCCTGCGGGACGCCTTTGGCGTAGAACTGGTCAAACTGGGGGCCGAAATCCCTAACCTGGTCGTCCTGGACGCCGACATCTCCAGCTCGTTGAAGACCGTGGCCTTTCGCCAGCAGTTCCCCGAGCGCCACATCAACTTCGGCGTGGCGGAACAGAACATGCTGCTGGGCGCGGCCGGCCTGGTGACGACCGGCCTCATCCCGCTGGCGTGCACCTACGCGACCTTTGCCACCCTGCGCGCCTGCGAGCAAATCCGCAGCTTCATCTGCTACCCGAAACTGAACGTCAAGGTGATCTGCTCGCACGGCGGCCTGGAGGTCGGTTGGGACGGCCCGACGCACCAGGGCACCGAGGACGTGGCGATCATGCGCGCCATGCCGAACATGACGGTCGTGGCGCCGGCAGACGCGGCCGCAGTGCCGGCTCTCCTGCGGCAGGTGATCGCTCTCGACGGGCCGGTCTATTTCCGCATGGGCCGCAACCCCGTGCCGGTGATCTACGATCCGGCGCAGGCGTTCACACTGGGCCGGGCGATTACGGTGCGAGAGGGCGCCGACCTGACGATTATCGCGATGGGTGTCATGGTCGCGCTGGCGCTGGATGCGGCCGGCGAGCTGGCGCGGGAAGGGATCCAGGCGCGGGTGCTCGACATGCACACGGTCAAGCCGTTGGACGGTGAGGCGGTTCGCTGCGCCGCCGAGGAGACCGGCGCCATCGTCACCGCCGAGGATCACAGCATCATCGGCGGGCTGGGCGGCGCGGTGGCCGAGTACCTGGCCGAATGCGCGGCCGTGCCCATCGCGCGCGTCGGCATCCCCGACACCTTCTGCCGTTCGGGCGACCCGGCCGAGCTCTTTCCGATGTACGGCATGGCCGCGGCCGACATTGTGTCGGCGGCGAAGAGGGTATTGGGGCGAAAGGGCCAAATCCTGTCATTCTGAGCGGGTCTGCGAGTCAAGCCGCGCTACGGCGAGCTTTCCAGCGAAGAATCTCGTTACGGTACGCGAGATGCTTCGCTAGATTCTCGCCGCAACGATAGTCGCGCGGCCAACCCGCTCAGCATGACAACGCGAGGTTTCTGAGCTGCCTGCGTGCCGCCGCGCGGCATGGCCGTACTCAGAATGACATTCTCATCAGATGAGGATTGGCGTGGCAACAGAATCCGCAACCCACGGTGAACTGGCCGGCCGCACCGCCCTCGTCACCGGCGCGGCGCGGGGGATCGGGCTGGCGATCGCGACCGCGTTGGCCGGGCGAGGCGCGGCCGTCGCACTGGTTGATGTAGATGCTGAGGCGTTAGAGGTCGCGTGCCGAGACCTGACAGGTTTCGGAAAACCTGTCAGGTCTTCGCTGGTCGTCGCGGATGTGAGTTGCGCCGACGACGTCCGCCGCGCCATCGAGACAGCGGTGACCGATTTCGGCGGCCTGGACATCCTGGTGAACAACGCGGGCATCTGCCCCCTCTCTCCCTTCGCCGAAATCAGCGAGGCGGAGTGGGACCGGGTGCTGGCGATCAACCTGAAGGCCGCGTTCCTCTGTTGTCAGGCTGCGCTGCCGCACCTGCGCCGGAGCGGTTGCCGAGGCCGCATCATCAACATTGCATCGGTCGCAGGGCAGATGGGCGGCCTGCTCGTCGGTGCGCACTATGCCGCGTCCAAGGCCGGGCTGATCGGCCTGAGCAAGTCGCTGGCGAAGCTGCTGGCCCCCGACGGCGTGACGGTCAACTGCGTGGCGCCCAGCACGGCCGAGACCGACCTGACCGCGGTCTGGTCGGACGAGATGCAGGCACGGGTGCGGGCGCAGATTCCGCTCGGTCGATTCGTCCGGCCGGAGGAGGTCGCCGCCGCGGTCTGCTACCTGATTTCAGACGCCGCGGCGTTCATCACCGGTGCGACTTTGGATGTGAATGGCGGGTTGTATTTGAGGTGACACGTAGTATGCAGTACGCAATACGCAATCGTAACCCGGAGCACTTCATGAACCTTTCTCGCGACCAACTTGTCGACCTCTACCACCGCATGTGGCTTATCCGATATTTCGACGAGGCCGCGCGGGCGCTCTTCATGGGGAACATGCTGCGCGGCACCACGCACACCTGCACAGGACAAGAGGCGGTCGCCGTGGGCGCCTGCGCGGCCCTTCGGCGGGACGACTACATCACCAGCACCCATCGCGGCCACGGCCATTGCCTGGCGAAGGGAGGCGACCCGCGTGCGATGATGGCCGAGCTGCTCGGCAGGGTCACCGGCTACTGCAAAGGCAAGGGCGGGTCCATGCACATCGCGGACCTGGACCTGGGCATCCTGGGTGCGAACGGCATCGTGGGCGGCGGCATCGGCCTGGCCACGGGCGCGGCCTATTCCGCCGACCTGCGCGGATCGGGCCAGGTCGTGGTCTGCTTCTTCGGCGACGGCGCCAGCAACCAGGGCATCCTGATGGAAGCCGGCAATATGGCCGCGTTGTGGCAGTTGCCGATCATCTACCTGTGCGAGCAGAACCAGTACGCCGAGTTCAGCCCGAGCAGGCCGTTCATCGCGGTGGAGCGGTTGGAGATGAAAGCACAGGCGTTTGGAATGCCCGGCCTTACCGTGGACGGCAACGACCTCCTGGCCGTGTACCAGGCGGTGCGCGGGGCGGTCGAGCGGGCGCGTGCCGGCGGTGGCCCAACCTTCCTGGTGGCCCACACCTATCGGATCGAGGGTCACACGGTCGGCGACCCGCTCACCTATCGGCCCAAGGAAGAAGCCGCCCTGTGGAAGTCGCCCGAGCGCGATCCGATCAGCCGCTTCGGCCGGCGCCTGGTCGGAGAGCTCGGTTTCGCCGAGGCCGACCTGGAATCGCTCCGCCAGAAGGCCCGTGCCGACATCGACGACGCCATCGCGTTCGGCAAAGCCAGCCCGGAGCCGGAGATCGCAGCCTTGTGGGAAGACGTCTACGCGTGACGCATGGGTGAATGGGCGAGTCAGCGAGTCAGCGAGTCAACGAATCTGCGAGTCGGCGATCCAGTGAGTCAGCGAGTCAACGAAGCCAGGCCGAATCTACCAATCTACCAATTTACCAATCTACCAATTCACCAATCTACCAGGCACAAACATGCGTGAGCTTTCCTACCGCGACGCGCTCAACGAGGCGCTGCACGAAGAGATGACCCGGGATCCCCGGGTGTTCGTGCTGGGTGAGGACGTGGGCCGCTACGGCGGCGTTCTGCAGGTCACCCGGGGCCTGCTCGACAAGTTCGGCGAGAAGCGGGTGCGGGACACCCCAATCTCCGAAGCCGGCATCATGGGGCTCGCGGTCGGCGCGGCGATGACCGGCATGCGGCCGGTGGCCGAGATCATGTACATCGACTTCAGCGCGCTGGCCATGGACCAGATCGTCAACCAGGCCGCCAAAGCGCATTACATGTTTGGCGGCAAAACACGCGTGCCGCTGGTGATGCGCACGCAGGGCGGTGGCGGCCGCGGCAATGCCGCGCAACACTCACAGAGCCTGGAGATGTGGTATGTCCACGTCCCTGGCCTGATCGTGGTCCAGCCATCCACGCCCTACGATGCCAAAGGGCTGCTCAAGTCCGCCATCCGCGACGATAACCCCGTCATATTCATCGAGCATAAGCTGCTCTACAACACGGCCGGTCCGGTGCCGGAGGGAGAGTACCTGATCCCCATCGGTGTGGCCGACGTGAAGCGGCTCGGAAATCACGTGACCATCGTTGCCACCTCGCGCATGGTGTTGTTTGCGCTCGAGGCTGCCGAGACGCTGGCCGAGCAGGGCATCCAGGCCGAGGTCATCGACCCGCGCACCCTGAAGCCGCTCGACCTGGCGACCATCGTCCAGTCGGTGGAGAAGACCGGCCGGCTGGTGGTGGTCAACGAGGGGGCGCTGACGGGTGGCTTCACGGCCGAGGTTGCGGCGCGCGTCCAGCGGGCAGCCTTCGATTGGCTGGACGCGCCGATCATGCAGGTTGCCACGGAAGACGTCCCGCTGCCGTACAATGGCCGCCTGGAGTTTGAGGCGATCCCGAGCGTCCAGGACATTGTCCTGGCTGCGCGAGGTGCGCTGTATTGGAACGCAGGCTAACGCTATGCCGACCGATGTCATTATGCCCAAGTTGGGCCTGACTATGGAGGAAGGAACCGCCGTCACCTGGCGTCTCGCGCCGGGTGATCGTGTTGCGGAGGGGCAGATCCTCCTGGATATCGAGACCGACAAGGTCGTCGTCGAGGTGGAGGCGCCCGCAGCCGGGGTGCTGGGGCCGTTGCTGGTCGGTGATGGCCAGAAAGCGCCGGTTGGCGGGATCCTGGCGCGCATCTACGGACCCGGAGAGCAGGTGGCGGGAGACTCTGTCGCGGCCCCGCGGATCACCCCACTGGCCCCGGGCATGGCCGAACAGGCCGGCGTCGACCTGGACGCTGTGTCCGTTTCGAGTGCAACCGGCCGGGTCACCGCAGCGGATGTGCAAGCCGCGCTGGGGAAGACGGCGCAGGGCGAGGGCCTGGGACCGGCCCCCCGTCCCCCAACCCTGGTGGAGCCACGCGCCACACGTAGCCCAACCGCCCCCCAGAATTGGGGGGACAGGGGGGCGCGTCACTTCTCCTCCCCGCGTGCCCGCAAGCGGGCGAAGGAATTGGGGCTGGACTGGCGCACCCTGACGGGCAGCGGGCCACGGGGCCGCGTGATCGAGCGTGACGTGCTGGTGGCCGCGGCGAGACCCCCGTCAATCCCTCCGACCGTGGCGAAACCCCCCTCAATCCCCCCGACACGGGGGGAGGAGGTGCGATGGGAGGCGCCGTCGCCGGTCCAGCGGGTGGTTGCCGAGCGGATGGCGGCCAGTTTTGGCAGCGCGCCGCATTTCTATCTCAGCGCCGAGGTGCGGGCGGACGTGCTGTTGGCGGTGCACGATCGGCTGCTCCCCATCGTCGAGCGCCGCGCCGGCGTGCGGCTGACCCTCACCGATCTGCTCGTGCGCATCGTCGCCGCGGCGCTGGCTGAGCATCCGCGGGCCAACGCGTTCTGGCACGACGGGCGCGTCGGCGTGCACGCGCGAGTCAACGTCGGCATCGCCGTGACCACCGAGGCGGGTCTGGTCGTGCCAGTGCTGCGCGACGCCGACCGAAAACCGCTGGCACAAATCGCGGCCGAGCGGTCGGAATTGGTGGAGAAAGCGCGCACCGGCCGCCTGATGCCCGATGACCTGGCCGGCGGTACCTTCACCCTGACCAACCTGGGCATGTATCGCGTGGACAGCTTCCAGGCGATCCTCAACCCGCCGCAGTCCGCCATTCTGGCAGTGGGGCGAATCGTCGAGCGACCGGCCGTGATCGATGGCGGGCTCGCCGTGCGGCCGGCGTGCGTGCTGACCCTTTCGTGCGATCATCGGGTGCTGGACGGGGTGAGCGGGGCGCAGTTCCTGGGTCGGGTGGCGGAACTGATCGAAGAGCCGTATGGGTTGTTGGTTTGAAGGATTCGACGGAAGATCGACACAGATCGTCTGAAGGGAGGGGGTCATGAACTCGAAGGAACGTGTGACCAAGGCGTTGACCAGGCAGGGCCTGCCCGATCGGGCGCCGCTGCAATTCGACCTGTCGCGGGCTCTGGCCGACCGGTTCGGGCAGAAGTATGGTATTCCGGTGCATTACACCACAGCCTACTACGAGGATGTCACCTATCGACTATCCGCCAACGAGCTGCGTGTAGCCATGGGCAGCGATTGCGTGGTCGTGGGGGCCAGCCTGCCGCGCGGCTACGCGCATCCAGCGGACGAGAACGGCTACATCATCAACGAATTCAAGATGAAGATGCGACAGGGCGCCATCTACATGGAGGTGATCGAGCACCCGTTCGCGCACGTCACCGACGCGAGAGAGGTCGAGGAGTTCCCGTTTCCCGATCCACTGGCCGCCGGCCGCTACGATGACGCGGCGACGTACATCGAGAAATACCGGGACGACTACTTCATCATCGGTGACATGGAACTGACCATGTTCGACATGATGCAGCAGTTGGTCGGCCTGGAGAAGCTGCTGGTGGACATGGCCCAGGGCACCCCGTACATCGAGACCTTGATCGACAAGTGCAAGGACTTTGCACTGGCGGTCGGCAAGCAGCTTGTCGCGATGGGCGTGGACGGCATCTGGGCCGGTGACGATTTCGGCGCGCAGAACGGGATGCTCATCTCGCCCCGGATGTGGCGGCGCTACTTCAAGGAACGTTATCGCCAGGTGTACGCCGGGCTCAAGGCGGTCAATCCGAACGTGATCATCATGCAACATTGCGATGGCGCGGTGGCCCCGATTCTGGGCGACTGGATCGAGGTCGGGCTGGAGGTGTTCAACCCCGTCCAACCCAACGTGCCCGGTCACGAGCCCGAGGACTTGAAGAGCAAGTTCGGCGACCGGCTGTCCTTCTGGGGCGCGATCGATCAACAGAAGCTGCTCCCCTTCGGCACGCCGGCCGAGATCGAGGCGGACGTCAAGGCCAGGATCGAGGTGCTGGGGCGGGGTGGTGGCTACATGGTCGCGCCGGCCCACATCATCCAGGGTGACACGTCGATGGAGAACGTCGAGGCGTTCATCGCCGCGGTCAAGAAGCATGGGATCTACGGATAGGGGAGTGCCCGCCCGACCGTGAACGGATCGGGCTACGAAGTGCAAGGCCCGCTGGGTCTCGGGGTTAGCCCTACCTGGGCTTCCAGCCTCCGGCGACCGTACAAGGTATCCTCTCAATAATCCGGGGTGGCTGTGGCCGGTCTCCTGACCGAGCCACGGTGGCTCGGTCAGGA
>MNXL01000311.1 GCA_001871755.1 Anaerolineae bacterium CG2_30_64_16 | reverse complement strand
CGCGGGAAGGAACTCGCCCTCGCGTACAATCTGCCGCCCGCGGGAGAACACATCCCGCACCGCGCCCTGGATCTTCCAACCTTCGTACGGCGTGTAGCCGGCCAGGTTGTGCAGCGCCGCGGCCCGGAGGGTCGTCTCAACTCGCGGATCATAGATCACCACGTCCGCGTCGTAGCCGGAAGCCAGCGCGCCCTTCCCCTTCAGCCCGAATATCCGCGCCGGGTTGGCGCTACACACCTCGACCAGGCGCGGCCAGGTGATCCGGCCTTGAGCCACGCCGCAGGTCGCCAGCAACGGCAGCAGCGTCTCCATGCCCGGGATGCCGCCAGCGGTCTGGTGGAAATGCGGAGAGAGGCGCTTTTGGTCTATCGTGTAGTCACAGTGGTCGGTGCCGCTGGTCGAGATCGCGCCCGAGGCTAACTGCGCCCACAGCCTCCCCTTCTCCTCCGGCGCGCGCAGCGGCGGCTGCATGATGCCCCATTCGGGGTGTTCGCCCGCGTAGATCGTCTCGTCCAACAGCAGGTATTGCGGCGTGGTCTCGGCGATGGCGCGCTGGCCGCGTGAGACAGCCTGGATCACCTGATCCACCGTGCCGGAGATCGAGCAATGCACCACATAGATCGGCGCGCCGACCGTCTGCGCCAGGAACAGCACGCGATTGGCGGCTTCCACCTCGGCCAACGCGGGGCGCGCCCGGCCGTGATTCGCCAGCCCGGTCTGCCCCGTCGCGATCAGCGCGGTGGTGGCAGCCGACACGATGGCGTCGTTTTCGCAGTGGACCATCACGATCACGGCGTGGCGGGCTGCGGCCGCGAACACGCGCAGCAGCGCCGCGTCGTCCTGGTAGTAGTTGGGCCGGTAGGTGGTGTAGACCTTGACCGAGGTCACGCCGTCGGCCAGCAGATCGGTCATCCAGCGATCCAGCTCGGCGTCGGTCGGCGGCAGTTGGGTCAGCATCATGTGCAGGCCGTAGTCGATCTGGGCCAGGCCCGCGCCTGGCCCCGCGGCAGCGCCGTTGATCTCGGCGAGGCGGGCCGCCAACGCCGCCCGCACATCCTGGCTGGGAAACTGCGTCGCGAAGTCGATCACCGTGGTGATCCCGCCGCACGCGGCCGTGCGCGTGCCGATCTCCCAGTCGTCCGGTGTCTGGTAGATGCCGGTGTCGAGTTGGATGTGGGTGTGCGGGTCGATCAGCCCGGGCAGCACGATGCACCCGGTCGCATCCACAAAGTTATCCACACCCTCTGTGGATAGCTGTGGATGGATGGCTGCGATCTGCCCGCCAGCCAGCAACAGATCCCCCCGAACTTCACCGTCGGGGGTGATCAGCCTGCCGTTGCGGATGAGCGTGGCGCTCAAGGCTTTGCCTCCGAAGAAGCTCGAATTATCAGGCGCCTGGCTTTACGGACCCGGTGCGGCGTGAGACCCCTTTCCCGCCCTCGCTGCTCTGGCAAATCAGCACATGGTAGTAACGTTGCGCGGTGCCCTGTACGCTTGTGACAATGCTGGGCGTACACTGTGACAGTGGGACTCGAACCCACGACGCTGCCCCCGCGCCATTCCAGAAGCCAGTCTTGCCCCACTGGCGGGGTGTGTGCTCGCCTTTGCCGCGGCAGTTACCAACTCACGCTCACTCACGCAGTTCGGTGTTCCAATTGGATGCCTGGATCTTTGCGTCTAACTCACGGTGTTCCCTGGCCCAGACATCCGCTTGTTTCTGGATTTCCGGGACGCTGACCGTGCTCTTGAACTTGACTTCGGATTTGGTGTAGCGATCCTGTGTGATGGTCGCAGCCTGGGCCAGATCGCGGTAAACACCGTGTTTCAACCGCAACACGTCACGGATCGCGATGGCTTCCGCGATGGTCATGCCGTTTTCGAGCGGGGTCGCCGCGTTGGTGGCATTGATGCGCTGAATGAGTAGGACCAGTTCGCCGGAAATCCGTTCCATCTCTTGCAGGAGTTCTGCCGGATCCTCCGCTGGCTTGTCGCCTTCCTGCACTTTCGCGTTGCGGAGCAGCCGCTGCTTGAGTTGCTCGATGCGTTTCTGATAGTCGGCTCTGAGAATCAAGGCCTCTGCAAGTTTCATCACATCACCTCCTGAGAGCGGAAAGCGCTTGCGCTTTCTATACTCGCCACGGTCATAAGGTGAGGTTTTTTCACCTTGTCACCTTGTCACCTTGTCAAGCATATCCAGTCCTGGCAGTTATTCTACCCCAACTTGCCTCGGCCTGCCAATCGCAACGCGGACACCAATCGCGGTAGCACTTCGCCGCCCGGCCCCTGCAGGTAAAAGTCTGCGATGGGTGTGATCAGGTCCCGGTTGGGGTTGACGTCGATGATCAGGGCGCCCGCCCGAGACGCGAGATGCGGCAGCGTGGCCGCGGGTTGCACCTCACCGGTCGTGCCCACGACGATCATCGCGTGGCACTGTTCGGCCAGGTAAAACGCCCGCTCCAGCGCGTCTTCCGGCAGCATCTCCCCGAACCAGACGACCTCCGGCCGGAGCAGGTCACCGCACTGCGGGCATTTCGGCGGCATCTCGGCCTGGTCGGCGAAATCGGCGCGGGTGAAGCCGGTGTGGGCGCCGCTCAGGCAGCGGTAGCACCGGATACTGCCGTGCAGCTCGACCACGTCAGTGGAGCCGGCGCGCTGGTGCAGCCCGTCGATGTTCTGAGTGACCACGGTCACCGTGGCGAAAAATCTCTCCAGCGCGGCGATCGCGTGGTGGGCGGGGTTGGGCTGGGCGGTCTCCACCATGCCGAACCGGTAATCGTACCACTCCCAGACCAGCTTAGGGTCGCGCAGGAAGCCTTCCATCGTGGCCATTTCCATGGGGTCATACTTTGCCCACAGCCCTTCCTGCGGATCGCGGAACGTCTGGAGGCCCGACTCCCGCGACACACCCGAGCCGGTGAACACCACGACGCGGCGGGTGTCCGCCAGCCGTCGCGCCGCTTCCTGGATCAAGCGCTCCATCTCATCACCTCACGGAATCGACAAGGGGGGGGCCATCGGCCCACCAATCCTCTACCCGTTCCCGTACAAGTAGTTCTGCCACCAGTCGTAGAGCGGGTGACTCGCCGGCGGGATGTAGTGCCCGTGGCGGCGGATTCTCTGCACGACAGCGCATATCTCATCTACCCCTGCTGCTGCGACATCAACCCAAAGTTTGACGAGTTCTGGGCTCGACAAGAGGTGCACGTGCGGCGTTTGCTGGGCAAAGACACTCCGGGCGCGCTTATCATCCGTGGCAACACACCAGTTACGCGCCGCGGCGATTGCTCCGGTGATAGCTTCTCCATCATCCAGGCTGGCAGCGAAGTTGACGAACAGCGCCTCTTCGATCTCAGTTTCCAGGTCTGCCAGGTCGAGCAAGCCGCTGTCAAATAACGGTTCCAGATCGATGCTCGTCTCCTGGAAGCCTGAGTCAGAACCCGATGCGCCGTCGATGGAGAGCGCTTCGTCGCGCCAGACATACCGGGCCACGAAGACCTGCTGTGACAGGCTGGACAGAATATCCTCGAGTCGCCCTGACGCGTAAAGATCGATGAGGCAACAGGCATCCAGGATGACACCTTTGTATTCGATCGCGAAGTCGGTCATGGCGATGTCCTCCTCGTTATGCTAGCGCTACATCGAGATCGACATCGCTCAACATCATGGTGGTGTTCTGGCTAAGCAACTCGGCTGCACGCCGGGACTGCATTCTGCTGAGACTCAGGAACCGGGCGAACTGTCCTTCGCTGATCAAGCCTTGATGGAATGCCCGAAATGCCAGATGCTGGTATCGCTGGGGCAGCTTGTCCGCCTGCGCGGGGATCCTATCCAGCCCCAATTCTTGTTGGGCTGCTCGGATCTTGAATTCACTGGCGCGCAGCCTTTCCCACGTACCCGAAGACAGGAGCCGGAGGTCCTCGAGCCGGCGCGTGAGCGCCTCCACCGACACGCCATAGTAGTGGGCGAGGATGCACAAATCGGCGGGCGTCACCCTGCCTTTTCCCAGGTATCGATCATAGAACCTTCGCTTCAAGCCCTCGGTCGGCATCAGAAAGTTCTGTGCGAAGCTGTCTGCGAAACGCTCACTGCCCGGCAGACGCTCGTAGCCCTCGTAAGCGGTTACGACTGGAGTGTAACGATTGGCCAGGAAGTGTGCGTAGCCGCGGGCCAGGGACCAGCGACGACGCTCCTCCGGGTGCAGGCCCCCGCGCGGCAGCGGGGGCAGGCCCTCGCGCGGCGGCGGGGGCAGGCTGTTGACGGCGATGCAACCGCCGAGCTCATCGTTGTAGAAGTAGATCTCGGAGAACTTGGATGGCGTCAGTGGCAGGTAGAACACGCGCAGCCCCACGTCCTCTTCAAGGATCTCGCGCAGGATGGACAAGGGACCATCCCCCAATCCGAGGCGATTGCGCTCCTGGACCGCGATCCTCTCCCCTGCCTGCTCAGGAGGGAGCCCGGAGATCTGGTATTCCGCCGGATAATTTCTGACCAGGGGCGCTGCCGTGATATTCTCCAACTCCAGATAGTTGCGGCAAAGCTCCTCCAACTCGTCGATCGGCTGCGCGATCCGATCGGTATCCTCATTCGCCAGAGCTAAAGGCCCGCGAAGCTGAACCCGGAACGGCTGTATTGCCGGCCTTTCCCGCACGAAATCACTCACCTGACGGCCATAGGCCTGGGACAGCTTGATCAATTCTCCAGGCTTGATTCGCCGCTCACCCTTCTCGATCGCGGTCATGGTCGTCCGTGCCACCTGGATGATCTTGGCCGCATCCTCCTGCGTCAACCCTCGTTTCTTGCGGGCTTCCTGCAGGTTTCTCCCCAATACAACTATATCAATCGTGTCAAGAATACTTGCGTTCATAAGGGCTCTCCTCTTGTGTGTCATCTCCGTATCCTCTCAATAATTGGGGGAGGCCGTCGTCACGTGCCAGGCACTTCGCAAGTGCCTGGCACGTTGGCCCCGAAAAATTGAGAGGATACTCATCTCCCCGTCACTCACAAACCTTGGTCACGTGACATGCTCGATTATACACCAGGAATCCGACATTGTCAATGGATTATCGGGCCATCTTGGGTGGAATGTCAGCCGGGGCCAGAGACAAATGTGGCATAGCAAGAGAAGAGCAAGATCAAGGGGAGGATACTGCGGGGTACTGGCGTAAACGAGACCGCCCAACGTCTCTCGTGATCAGCCTCCATTGGGCGTAGCAACAAGGAGTTGCGCGTCGACGGTCGGCGAAGGCAGACTATCAACATCAGCCCGCAACAACGTCGCCAACTCGCACAGCACCATGGCGGTGGCGCCCCAGACCTTGTGCGGCCCAACCGCGTAGAACGGCACGCGCACCGGCTGGCCGCGCAGCTCCCACGTCTCCTCGCAGTGCGTTTCGGCTGCCAACAGGTGCGCCAGCGGCTCCTCGATCACCTCGGCCACCTCTTCCGGGTTGGGTGAGAAGCTGGGGCGCGTTGCCGTGTAAGCCACCACCGGATAGATACAGAAATCGCTGGGTGGGATGTATAACGGTGAAAGTGTGCCGAGCAGCTCCAGGCTGGCCGGGTCGATCCCCAGCTCCTCCTGCGCCTCGCGCAACGCGGTTGCCGCCGCGGTCTCGCCCGGCTCCATGCTGCCACCGGGCAGCGAGATCTGGCCGCGGTGGTTGTTCAGCGTCTCCGTGCGCCACGTGAGCACAAGACACAGTTCGTCTTCCCGCGGGTAGAGCAACACCAGCACCCCGGCGCGGCGGCAATCCAGGTTTGGGTCCAGGATGCGCTCGGTACCCGGACGCGGCCGCGAGGCCATGCACATCTGGCCGGGCAGGCCGGGCAAGGGTCTGCGCAGCGCGGCGCGCAAACGGGTGATAGTGACAGGAATGGGCGACGAGAACATGACCGGATTCTAGCACAGACCGCCGCGCCGCGCAATAGAGTTGACAGCCCTGCGCCCCTTCGGTTATACTCCGCCCATGATCATCGTTCTCTGCAACTGTTCAGCCATCTACCTGCCTCGTATCGCTTCTTGGGCGGCCGCGACCTGGTTCAACGCGCCCGGCATCTGAATTCTTACGTCAACTGGTTAGCCGTAGGCGCATCCGCCTACGGCTTTTTCGTGTTATGAGGCATTCATGGCCACGATCATCATCAACCTGACCGAAGTCAACTACACCTGGTTCGACAAACCGGTCCTGCGCGAGTTGAGCTGGGAGATCCAGGCGGGCCAGAAGATCGGCCTGGTCGGCGCAAACGGGAGCGGCAAATCGACCCTGCTGAAGCTGATCCTGGGCCGCCTGACCTCCGAAGGTGGGACGGTTTTCCGGCTTAAAGATTTGTCCATCGGCTACCTGCCGCAAGACCCGGAAGTGGATCGGGCGCAAACGGTGTTGGAGGCCGCGTTGTCCGGCTCGCCCGAGATCGCGCGGCTGCGCAACGAGCTGGCCGGCCGCGAAGCGCAGATGGGTGACCCGGCCATCTACGGCGACCCGGATCGCCTGGCCCGCGTCCTGGACGCGCACGAGCGGTTGCTGCGGGCTTACGAAACGGCCGGCGGGCTGACCTGCGAGCATCGCGTCCGGTCCACCCTGCGCGACCTGGGCCTGGGGGACGAGACCTTCGACCAGCCGTTGGGCACGCTGAGCGGCGGCCAGGTCAAGCTGGTCGGCCTGGCGCGACTGCTGGTCTGGGCGCCGGACCTGCTGTTGCTCGACGAACCGGACAATCACCTGGACGTAGTCGGCAAACAGATGATCGAGCGGCTGATCGACGTTTATCCGGGGACGGTGATCATCGTGTCCCACGATCGCTATCTGCTGGATCAGGTCGTGGATCGCATTGCGGAGCTTGACCGGGGTCAGATCATCATCTGGCCGGGCACGTACTCCGAATACGCGGTCAACCAGCAGTTAGCGGCCCTGCGCCAGGAGCAGCTCTATCGCGCCCAACAGAAGCGCATCGCCCAGATCGAGGCGGCGATCAAGCGGTTCGAGCTGTGGGCCAGCCTGGTAGTGGACGAGCGACACGCGCGCCAGGCGCGGGCGCGGCATAAGATGTTGGAGCGGATGGAGCGGGTCGAGCGACCGGCCGAGTTGCAGCGCATGCGGCTGGAGTTGGGCGGCTGGCGCGGGAGCAACAAGGTATTGGAGATCAGCAGATTGGGGAAGTGGTTCGAGGACGCGGCGGCCGGCGACTTCAACATCGTGCTGGATGGGGTGGATCTGACCATCTGGCACGGCGAGCGGGTGGGGCTGGTCGGTCCCAATGGCGCGGGCAAGTCGGTGCTGTTCCGCTGCATCCTGGCCGCGGCATCGACGCAGGCGCCCTCCTCACCCTCCAAACCTGCGGGGGAATCGGCTCCCCCAGAACCCGTCCTGAGCGAAGCACGTCCTGAGCCCCGTCGAAGGGCACGTCCTGAGCCCCGTCGAAGGGCACGTCCTGAGCCCCGTCGAAGGGCACGTCCTGAGCAACGCCGAAGGGCCGAAGGATTGGGGGTCGGGGGGCTGCTTGAAGGTCAGCCCGACGGCGGCACGGTCAGGCTCGGCCCCAGCGTCAGCGTGGGTTACTACGCGCAACAGCACGAAACGTTGCATCCCGACTGGACCGTGGTGCAGGAGATCCGGGACGTCAGGCCGATGTACGAGGCGGATGCGTACGCCTTCCTCAACCGGTTTTTGTTCGACTACGACGCGGCTCAGAAGCAGGTGCGCCAACTCAGCGGCGGCGAGCGCAGCCGGCTGCAACTCGCCCGGCTGATGCGCTCCGACGCCAATTTCCTGCTGTTGGACGAGCCGACCAACAACCTGGACATCCCCTCGGCCGAGGTGCTGGAAGCCGCGCTGGAGGAGTTCAACGGCACGGTGCTGGTCATCTCGCACGACCGGTACTTCCTGGACCGCATCGTGGACCGGGTGGTCGCGCTGGAGGATGGGGCGCTGGTCGAGACGGAGGGCGGGTATAGCGATTATCTGGCGGGCCAGGCTGCTGGAGGGAAACCGACGCTGTGAGGAAGAGCCCAGGGCCGCGGAAGTCGCCGCGTCCGGGAAGAATACAGGAATTCCAAATGTAGGTAGAAGTTCAGAAGTCATTCTGAGCGGGTCGGCCCCGACACTCCCGAGACGGCGAGATGCCAGCGAAGAATCCCTGGTTTGGGACGAGACTCCCTTCGACGTCGCTCAGGACAAGCTTCGCTGGTAGTTCGCCGCGACGTACTTTGGGTGGCTAACCCGCTCAGAGTGACAAGCCACATTTGGAAGTGCGGGGCAGAAAAGCTACAGTTTGAGAACGATCGCCGCCTGTGATATAGTGGGCACACAGGCGTGTCTCAAGTCCATCCAGCACTGTGAAGGATGAGACCTTACTCCAAAGGCAGGCCAGGAATGCTGTTGAAAAATACTGTGCGGGAGCCGACCAGTTTTCGGCCCGTGGTGGCGCAAGCCGTTCCTTATCCTGTGCTTTTCGCGAGCATCACCGGCGCGCATCTCTACGGGTTCCCCTCTCCCGAGAGCGATGTGGACTTGCGCGGGTGTCACCTCCTGCCGCTGGCGGTCGTCATTGGCCTGGATCAGCCCCATACTACCCTGAATCGCACCTGGCAGGTGGACGGAACCGAGATCGATCTGGTCAGCCATGACGTCCGCAAGTTCGTGAGCCTGCTGCTGCAGCAGCACGGGAACTACCTGGAACAACTCTTCTCGCCGCTGGTGGTTGTTGACACCCCCTGGGCGGCAGAGCTGCGCGAGTTAGCGCGCGGGGGCGGCATCACCCGCCAGGTCTACCACCCCTACGCCGGCTACGCCAAGGGCCAGTGGCTGGCGTGGCGCAAGCAGGCTCTGGTCGGCCAGGCGGCGATCAAGCCGCTGCTGTACGCCTATCGGGTGAGCCTGACGGGGCTCCACCTCCTGCGCACTGGCGAGATCAACGCCAATCTGGCGCAACTCGCGCCGGTCTACGGCTATTCTCACCTGCTAGATTTGATCGCGGCCAAGACGGCCGAACACGTGGCGATTGCGCTGCCCGTCGAGGAGCACGACGCTGCTTTGACCGCGCTCCAAGAACGGCTCCACGATGCCTATCTGAGCAGTCCGTTGCCACAGGAGGTGCGCAACCGGCCGGCGCTCAACGACTTCGTGGTGCGGGTGAGGTTGGCATCGTGAACTGGGTTGCGCGCAACACGATTCTGAAGACGATCTGGGGTAGCCAGGCCTTTGGCACGGCCGGGCCGGACAGCGACGTGGACGTGCGCGGGGTTTGCATCCCGCCGGCTCGCTACCTGCTGGGCCTGTCTGAATTCGAACAGCATGAGGACCGACAGAACGAGGTCGTCATCTACAGCCTGGCGAAGTTCGCGCGGCTGGCCCTGGCCAACAACCCCAACATGTTCGATATCTTGTGGGCTGCTGAGGAGCACGTGCTCTACATCGACGAGTACGGACAGGTCCTCCGCGCGGTCCGTGATCGCTTCCTGTCGCGGCGGGTGGCCCAAACCTACGCCGGCTACGCGGCCAGTCAGCTCAAGCGCATGCAGACGCACTACCGCTGGCTGAACAACCCTCCCGACCATCAGCCGACGCCGGCTGAGTTCGGCGCGGTGTCCCACCCCAAGGGCGGCTATCGTTTCCCGGACACACAGCGGGAACAGGACTATCGGGCTACGCTGAAACAGTGGCAGAACTTCCAGCATTGGCGGGCCAACCGCAACCCGGAGCGGGCTGCCCGCGAGGCGCAACACGGCTACGACACCAAGCACGCGGCGCACCTGTTGCGGCTATACCGCATGGGCATCGAGATCCTGCGCGAGGGCGAGGTGCGGGTCCGGCGTCCTGATGCGGATTGGCTGCGATCGGTGCTGGACGGCCGCTACTCCTATCCCGCCCTGATGGCGCTGGTGGCCGAGATGCAGGCCGAATTGGCCGAGGCGGAAGCCATCACCGCCCTGCCTGAGGAGCCGGACTTCTGCGCCGTGGAGGCCTTGATCATCGACCTGCACCGCCGGTCATTGGCGGACCCGCGCTTCAACCCACCTGCGCCCGGTCAGTGATGCGGGTGGAGCCGCGCCAGACACGGGCCTGTGCGGCCGGGTACGTCGCATCAGGTCGGCCTATGTCAGGTACACCTGCGCCGATGCGTCAAACGCATCTTCCGGTGGGCCGAAGAAATCGCCGTCCGGGAAGATGCTCAGCTCGTACTTCTCGTGGCTGTAGGTGAAGAAGGCGAAACCCCAGCGCTCCTCGTCGCCGAAGTAGCGCAGCCGGCAAAGGTGGGCGTGTTCCGCAACCGTTCGATCATCTCCTCCTGGGTCTCG
>MNXL01000375.1 GCA_001871755.1 Anaerolineae bacterium CG2_30_64_16 | reverse complement strand
TGGCGGGCTTGTAGAGGGCCACCTCGTTGATCCGTTCCAGAAACTCCGGGTCGCGCAGCTTTGGATGGTTGTGGCCGATCGGTTGGCTGGCGAAATGCGCGTAGAAATCCAGGTACTCCCGGCCCGTCGCGGCATCGCGCAGGTAGGGGCCATGCGACCCTTGCAGGTCGATGACCAGGTGCTCGCCGTCGGCGAGCATGTATTTGCCGATGGTTGGGTGTACTTCCCTGGGGGTCAGCACAACCGGCCGAGTGCGGATGGGGTTGGTATTCATTTGCACCTTCCTTGGGACGGAAACACGCCACGATGCGGCTTCCGGCAGAGTATTTTGATACGCCGGCGGCGTTGCCGGCTGGTATCTATGCGACCGGCTATCGATCCAACTTCAGCCCGGTAACGACCACGCGTTGATCCGGTCGGGCCGCCTGCAACACAACCTGATTGGCCCCGGCGCTCAGGTGTACGGCCAACGCGTTCGCGCCGTTTGCGACCGGCAGATCCAGCGGTGGGCTGCCCGGCGCCAGGGTGACGCGCAGCGTGACGTCGGCGGCGCGAGGCGCCTGGATGGTCAACGTGGCCGCGCCGACAAAGGCGCGGCCACGCGTGTCGGCGTCAAACGGCTCCCAATCCGTGCCCAGGATCAGATAGGGCGCCTCGTCAGGCGGCCGTATGACCTCGTACACGGTCAGACGGTCGTCCTGGTGGACGGGCGGTTGGTCGCCGAAAATTTCTTGGGCCATTCCCTCAGTGACCGTGCGTTCCTTGCCACCCGGCATCTTGTACCGGTCCAACACGACCCAGCGCACGTCCAGGTCGGAGAGTACCTGTTGTCCCTGTTTGGCGAGATCGAAGTCGATGATGTCGGGTTCCAGATGGCGAAGATGTTGCAGCACCGGCACGCGCTCCGTCAACGTGCGCGGATCGTCGCGGCTGATGTAGGCCACGGTCAGCGGCTTGCCATGAACCGTCTGATAGAGCAGATAGCCGGGCCGATCCCAGTTCATGGGCAAGTTCAGCACGGCGCCGCCGCGCGGATCGGTCGCCAGGACCGTGTAGAAGGCGGGCGTGTCGGGCGGGCTCATCGGGTACGGCACGGGCAGGAACTCGAACAGGATCAACCCAATCGCGAAGGCTGCGGCCAACCGGCCACCTGTCCCGCGCTGGGACAGCCACACCAGGCCGCCGGCGGCGAGCACCGCCAGGGCCAACATCACCATCACGTCCAGGCGGCTGACCGAGCGGCTGATCTTCATGAACGGAACGATCTGCACCAGCCAACCGTATGGCAGCGAGATCTCTCGGCCGCCGGGCAGCAACGCGGTGCGGCCACCGACGTGGAGGACCGGCCCCAACGCCAGGAGGAAGAAGCTCAGCAGGGCGAGGGGCCAGGGACCGAGGGCTGGCCGACGGGGATGGCCGGTGCGGCGCCGGGCATTCGACCGGCCGGCCCACAGCCCCAGCCCGGCCAACCCCAGCGCGGTGAACCCGGCGAAAACCTGATGCTCGGACACGGTAGACGTGAAGCCTCGGGCCTGCTCGGCGGCCCACGCGCCCCACACCGGATGGAACTCCTGGGGTGTGACAAAGGCCAGCAGGTCGGCCGAGAGCGTGCGGCTCTGCGCTGCACCGGGCACCATGAAGCTGAATTGCCGCGCCTCGCGGATCATCGGCGCGAGCAGCGGGCTTAGAGCCAGGCCGAAGATCAGCCAGGCGCCGCCGGCCGCCGCCAGGACGCGCAGATAGCGGGGGCCGAGCCTGGCCCAGTGAATCGAATTCCCTGTCTGAACTTGAGAAGCCCAGCGCCTGAGGGCGCCCTCAGCGGCTGACGGCGAGTGGCTGCGAGCCTGCCCTGAGCAGTGTCCTGAGCCAGTCGAAGGGCGGGTCGAAGGGCCATTTTTTGGCTTCAGGCGGGGATCTTCATTCTCTGAGAGCGCCGGGCGCATCTCCGCCGCGGCTCGGCAAGACAGGAGCGCGCGCCACCCGGCCCAGACCAGCACCACCGCTGTAAACAGCAGGCAGTAGAGCACGTAGTACCAGTCACACAAACCGATCAGAATCAGGAACAGGGCCGCCAGGAGCATGTCGCGGCAGGGGGTGCGCGGTTTGCGGTATTGGGTATTGGGTATCGGGTATCGGGCATTGGGTATTGGGTATTGGGTATTGGGTATTGCGTTTTGCGCACCACCGACAATTCTGACCAGGTACAGGGCATAAAATGGAATCCACTCCAGGCTGATCACCTGCATGTGGCCCAGCAGATGGGCGATGTGGAACGGCGAGAAGGTGAAGATGACACCGGCCGCGAACGCGGGCAGCCGGCCGCGGCCCGGTCCGAGAACCTGTCGCGCCAGCAGGTAGGCGCCGAATCCACCCACGGCGAAGCTGAAAAGCACGACGCTGTTGTAGGCCGGCAAGAGTCCCCAGGCAAGCTGCACCGGCAGGGTGAGCAGGCCGTTGAAGGGATTGAGCGTGTGGAACAGCAGCCCAACGCCGGTGGGGTGATCCAGGAGATCGGTGAAGAAAGGCTGGGCGTGCTCTCGCAGCAACGCTACCTTGACCCACCACAGGTTCCAGTAGTTCTGCCAGCCGTCGAACCCATCACCTGGGATGGCGCTGGCGAATCTCGTCACCAGCGGATAGGTGAGGACGACCGTGAGCAGCAGAAAGCCGGCGGGCGCGAGTACAGCCGAACCCCGTCGGGAGCTGCGTGAGCGGATCAAACGATCAATCTCCCACAGATGCGGCCGCGTCCGCGGCCGCCAGCGCTTCCGCGAGCGCGGCCTGGCCGGCCGTCAGGAGTTGCGCCACGCGCAGATCGGCCGCGTCGCAGAAGTGCGCGTCGCTCAGGCCTTGCAGGTTGAAGCGTATGTTGCGCGCGGCGCTCTGCAAGCCGGCATCGGCCAACAGGGCAGCGCAGGCCGCGTCGCAGGCTGCATTGCGGTTGCCCTGCGCCGCCACCTGACCGGCCAGGCCCACCACATCGACGCACGCGGCCGCGATATCGAGCGGCACATCGATAGCGCCGCGCAGCGCATCCTGGATCGCAGCGCTTCTGTGGTCCCGCTGGTGAGGGCTCTCCTTGGGAAGTCGGTAGGCGGCCATCACCCGGTTGTACGCGGCTGCATCGACTTCCAGCATGTCTATGAGGTTGTGCTGCAGCGCGACGGCCTGGTCTCGGAGACCGATCAATTCCTGTTGCACGGGGGCGTAGCGCTGCCGTCCGACTGTGAGCCCAGCGACCATCGTGACCAGGGCGCAGCCCATCGCGCCGGCCAGGGCCGCGGCCGAGCCACTGCCAGGCGCCGGCTGGTCGCTGGCGAGGGCTGTCAGGAAGTCATCGACCGGCAGACTGCCCAGACGGGAGGGTTGAGATGAGGTGTTGTTCATGCGCGCTATCTCCTGTGGAAAACGCAACACCTGCCACTGGCGAGGGTGCATGGGAATCGATTGGCGACGCTTAATCGTCGCCCGGCGACGATCAGGCAGGTCACTCTCGGACGCATTATACCTGGCGCCCTGCGAACGCGCAAAGTGGCCTCCACCGCGCATCGCTATACTGAGCGCACGTCAGTTTTCGGCCCTTTGACGTCGCCCTTCGACAGGCTCAGGAGGGACCTCAGGACGTGCTGCGCGCAGTCACACCCGCGAACGCGGGACGTCATTCCCGCGAAAGCGGGAACCAGGCTTCTGGATTCCCGCGTTCGCGGGAATGACGCGCACAGTAGATTCCTCGCCGCGCGTTTGCCGCGCGATCTCATGCTGTCCAGTTTCTCATGCTGTCCAGTTCTTGAGTTGGCGTCTGAAGTGTGTTAGAATGTGGCTATGCGCGAATTGAAAGCCATGGAGGTGATGTACGTGTACGGAGAAACCTATCCCAACATGCGGTGGGGGATGCCAAACGAGACGTTTTGGCGGCCGCCGACCGATGTGTACGAGACTGACGAGAGCGCAGTCGTCATCGTTGAGATCGCCGGGCTGGCGGAGGGGGACTACGATGTGTCCCTGGTGGGCCGGCTGTTGGTGATCAGCGGGGAACGTCGCGATCCCGCGGAGAAGTTGGCCTATCAGCAGATGGAGATTCGTTACGGGAGGTTCCGCACGCAGGTGCATCTGCCGTGGGCCTTGGATGCTGGGGGGCAGACAGCCGTATACAAGGATGGCTTGTTGAAGGTGACGCTGCGCAAGGCCCGCACCCGGCGGGTGCCGGTCGCGGTTCCAGCGGTTGAGAGTGATACCGAAAGCTAGAGAAACTGAAGGGCAAGAAGATCAATGGCCGATACTGAACATGGTGAATTGCATATCCCGATTGAACTGCCGATCTTGCCTCTGCGTGGGGTAGTGGTGTACCCGATGATGTGGCTGCCCCTGACAGTCGGGCAGGAGCGGTCCATCCGCCTGGTGGATGATGCGCTCGTGGAATCGTCCGACCAGCGCATCATCGGCCTCGTGACGGCCCGCGACGCGGAGGTCGAAGAGCCGGCGCCGGGTCAGGTGTACGAGGTGGGGACCGCTGCCATCGTGCATCGCATGTTGCGAACCCCGGACGGGACGATACGCCTGATTGTCCAGGGGCTGGAGCGGATCCGCATTGTGCGGTTCCATCAAGAGGAACCGTATCTGCGCGCCCAGATCGAACTGTTGCCGGATCAGGAGGAGGGAGAGGATTCGCTGGAGCAGCAGGCGCTGGTGCGCACGACCCAGGAGCTGTTTCGTCGCCTGGTGGCGCTGGTCCCCCACATGCCCGAGGAGTTGGAGACCGCGGCCATCAATGCCTCCAGCTCGCGCCAATTGGTCTACCTGGTGGCTGCCAGCGTGCGGATGAACCCCGCGCAGGCGCAGGAGATCCTGGAGCTCGATTCGGTGCAGCAGAAGCTGGTCAAGCTGAATGGGCTCTTGACCAAGGAGTTGGAGGTGCTCGAACTGGGCCACAAGATCCAGTCCCAGGCTCACGACGAGATGACCAAGATGCAGCGCGAGTACTTCCTGCGCGAGCAACTGCGAGCGATCCAGAAGGAGCTCGGCGAGGGGGATGAGCAGGAGGCGGAAATTCAGGAGTTCGAGGCCCGTATCGCCGCGGCCGGCATGCCTGAGGAGGCCGAGAAGGAGGCCCGCCGCGAGTTGGACCGCATGCACAAGATGCCCAACCAGGCCGCCGAGTACTCCGTCATCAAGACTTATCTGGATTGGATGGTCAGCCTGCCGTGGTCGGTGACGACGCAGGACAACCTCGACATCGCGCACGCCCGTCAGGTGTTGGACGAAGACCACTACGGGCTGGAAGAGATCAAGGAGCGCATCCTGGAGTTTCTGGCTGTGCGCAAGCTGCGCCTGGAGCGACGGGGCGAAGGGGGCGAGGCCGACTTGCCGATAGATCACATCCGTCGCGAGCGCGAGGGGGTGATCCTCTGTTTTGTGGGGCCACCCGGCACTGGGAAGACCTCCCTGGGCCAGTCGATTGCCCGGGCGCTGGATCGCAAATTCATCCGTTTGGCTTTGGGTGGCATCCGCGACGAGGCTGAAATTCGCGGTTTCCGGCGCACCTACATCGCCTCGATGCCGGGCCGCGTCATCCAGATGCTCCGCCGGTCGGAAAGTCGCAACCCCGTCTTCATGCTGGATGAAGTGGACAAGTTGGGCCGGGATTTCCGCGGCGATCCGTCGTCCGCGCTCCTGGAGGTGCTGGACCCGGAGCAGAATGTCGAGTTCCGGGACCACTATCTGGATGTGCCGTTCGACCTGAGCCAGGTGTTCTTCATCACCACGGCGAACTGGCTGGATCCGATCCCTCAGCCGTTGCTCGATCGGATGGAGGTGATCCAGCTCAGCTCGTACACCGAAGAGGAGAAGGTCGAGATTGCACAGGGGTATCTGATACCCCGGCAGATTCGGGAGAACGGCCTGCGCGCCAGCGAGATTACGTTCGAGCTGGAAGCGCTGCACCGGATAGTGCGCTCGTACACCCGTGAGGCAGGTGTGCGCCACCTGGAACGGCAGATCGGCGCGATCTGTCGCAAGATGGCGACGCGCGTGGCGGAGAAGGGCAGCGACGGCCCGGTGGTGATCGCGGCGGACGGTCTGGCGGAGTATTTGGGCCGGCCCAAGTTTTTCCCGGAGGTCGCGGAGCGGGTCGAGATCGCGGGTGTGGCTACTGGTCTGGCATGGACCCAGACGGGCGGCGATATTATGTTCTTCGAGGCCACACGGATGGCCGGGAACAAGGGTTTCACGCTGACCGGGCAGTTGGGTGACGTGATGAAGGAATCGGCGCAGGCCGCGTTGAGCTGGGTGCGCAGCAAGGCGAAGGACTATGGGATCGAAGAGGAGTTCTTCAACAAGAGCGACATCCACTTGCACATCCCGGCCGGCGCGACCCCGAAAGACGGCCCGAGCGCGGGTGTTACCATGGCGACCGCCCTGGTCAGTCTGTTGACCGGCCGGCCGGTGCGCAAGGACCTGGCCATGACCGGCGAGATCACGCTGCGGGGCCAGGTGTTGCCCGTGGGTGGCATCAAGGAGAAGGTACTGGCGGCCAGCCGTGCCGGTCTCACTACCGTGATCCTGCCAAAACGCAACGAGGGGGATCTGGACGATGTGCCCGAGGGGGTGCGCGCGAAGATGGGCTTCATTTTTGCCGAACAGGTGGACGATGTGATCTGCTCGGCGCTGGTCTCAACCACCGGTGGCAATGGCCAGGACCCAGCGGAAGGCGCGCCATTCGCTGGCGCCGCATCCGTTGCCGCGCCAGCGTAGCAACGTCTTGTATCTGATTTGCACCGTCACTGCGCGCATAGCGTGCGCCATTTGACAAAATGCGAAAAGTAAACATAATAGAGTCAGTACATTGACATGGTTGGGAAATCCAGCGGATCGCCTGTCGGCGTAGGCGCTGGCCCCCCGGCCATTACAGAATAGAAAGGAGAAGATGTACGTTTTGTGGTAAACAGAAAGAGAATACGAAAGACATTGCGGGCTGCCGACAGTGATTGGCGGCGGGTGGACCTCCATTTGCACACCCCCGCATCGGCAGACTGGCAGGAGCCCGGGGCGGCCTATTTGCAGTGGTTGCAGAAGGCCGACTCTCGGGGTTTGGATGTCGTGGCGATCACCGATCACAACACCGTGGAAGGTGTCGCCCGGTTGCGCGGCGAGATTGAACGCCTGACCTGGCTGGAGGCGAATGAGCGCCTTCGACCCCAGGAACGGCGTGAGTTGGACGAGTACCGGCGGTTGGGCGAAAAGGTCCTGGTTTTGCCGGGTTTTGAGTTCACCGCCACATTTGGGTTTCACATTCTGGCGATCTTCCCGCCAGACACCCCGCTGCGCATGTTGGAATTGCTCCTGCTTCGCCTCAATGTCCCGGTGGAACGTCTTTCGGAAGGGAGCACCGAGATCGGCGCATCCACCGATGTGGTGACGGCCTACCGGTTGATCAACGAGGCGGGCGGCCTGGTGATCGCGGCGCATGCCAACAGCACGCACGGCGTGGCGATGCGCGGTCTCAGCTTCGGCGGTCAGACCAAGATCGCGTTCACGCAAGATCCCCATCTACACGCCCTGGAGGTAACCGACCTGGAGAGCACCGGCCGGCGTTCGACCGCGCAGTTTTTCGACGGTTCCAAGCCGGAGTATCCGCGGCGGATGCATTGCATCCAGGGCTCCGATGCGCATCGGTTGGTGCGCGACCCCAAAGACAAGAATCGGCTGGGCATCGGCGATCGGGTGACGGAAGTGCTCTTGCCAGAGGTCATTTTCGAAGCGCTGCTGGCGGTTTTCGAAGGAGATGACTTCACCCTCACGCGGCCGTACCGGCCGGCCGCCGAGATGCCGTTCGATCATGTGCAGGCCGCGCGGGAGCAGGGGAATTCCATCGTTCAGTCGTTCCATGAGAGCATGACGCAGCAGGGCGGTCGCCTGAACAAGGTGTTGGCCGACGTGGCGGCGTTTGCGAACGCGCGCGGGGGCACGATTTGGGTTGGGGCCAGCGCCAGCCGCAAGGGCGCCCCGCGCGGGGTGCCGAACCCCAACGAGGCGGTATCCCAACTCAAGAAGGAGATCGAGCACAGCATCACGCCCCCGCTGGATGTGCCCGTGGACGTGGTGGAGAGCATGGGCGCCTCGGTGATCCGGGTGAGCGTGCCTAACGGGGCCGACAAGCCGTACGCGCTCAGCCAAACGCGCATCTACGTCCGGCAGGAAGGCGAGACGAACGAGGCGATGCGCGATGAGCTGGTGCAGCTCGTGCTGGCGTGCCACGCCGCGGGCGGTCCGGCCGCTGAGGTCGAGCCGCCGCCGGCCGTGAGCGTAGAGGCCGTTGCGGCCGAACCCGCGGCCGCGCCTGAGCTGATAGCGGCGCAACCCGCGGAAGTCAAGGCGCCGTCGATCGGCGTGGAGATCGTGACAGCCGAGGAGCGCAAGGGGACGCGGTACTACAGCATCCGGGACTTGCGTAACGGCAACACCATCCACAACGTCACAATGGGGTCGGCCCGCAAGCTGTGGAGCTATGCGCTCAACCAGTATGCCACCAATCCGGTCGATCCGGCCAAAGTGACGTGGAACGGCGATCTGGGGTTGTGGCAGGTGGCGAAGCGGGCCAGGCGCCTGCGCTACGATCTGGCGTTGCGCCAACCCGACGGCGGCCTGCGCGTGTTCTACGGCGTCACGTCGGACGGCATGTCCGGTCCGTGGGGACAGTTTCTCAAAGAAGAAGATCGCGCCGAGTAAGGCCTGATCGAAGAAAGGTTTAACTTGAAGCCCCTGCTCGCGAGCAGGGGCTTTTCTTATCTCAGGCGCCGGGCATTGGCGCCCTGCGGTCGCTTGGAAGTGGCTGACGCCTGGGCATCCGGGCCCGGCGCGGTATCAGGGCCGAACCCGTGAGATTCTTGCTTTCTGTGCAAGGATTTCTCTATTGGCTTTCACCGCTTTGGTTCCGGCTTGTAAGCGCAGCGGCCTTGTCCGGGTCAGGCTGTTCTGGATAGCACGTAGAACACCAGGAACACAACCAGGCCGAAAAGACCGACGTCGATTTGCAGCGGCCGGTCTTTGAGGACCACCACGTCGGGCGGGTCGGTCTCGCCCTTGACGTGGATCAGGTACAGGTAGCGGAACAGGCCGTAGAGCACGAACGGGATGGTCAACATCATGCTGTGGTTGGGCGGCAGGTTGGGCGCCGAGAAGGTGTAGGACGCATAGGCCATCACCGTGCTGGCGCTGACCAGCGCCAACATCTCGTCCAGAAAACGCAGGTTGTACTCGTTCAGGATGGCGCGGGTGTTCTTGGAGTTGTCATCCAGCAGCACGATCTCCTGACGCCGCTTGCCGATGGCCAGGAAGAGGGCCAACAGCACCATGCAGACGTAGATCCACGGCGAGAAGCGCTCCGCAACGACGACCACGACGCCGGCCGCTACCCGCAGCACGAACCCTGTGGCGAGGGTCAGGACATCCACGATCACGATGTGCTTCAGCCAAAACGAGTAGCCGATCATCAGGATCAGGTAGCCGTACAGGATCGGGACGAGTTTGCCGTTCAGCCAGAGGGCCAGCGGCACGGTGACCGCGACGATGGTGACGGCGGCCACGAGGGCGAACCGTGGCCGCAACGCGCCGGAGGCGAGCGGGCGGTTACGTTTGTGGGGATGCTGCCGATCCTTCTCGACGTCCACCAGGTCGTTGATGATGTAGACGGCGCTGGATATCAGGCAAAAGAGGGTGAAGGTGACCAGCGTGCGTATGAAGGGGCCGGCCTGGAATAGTTTGACGTCGAACAGCAACGCAGCCCACACGAACACGTTCTTGGTCCACTGCTTAGGCCGCATTGTGCGCCAGACCAGCTCGACCTGCGATATCGGCCTGCTGGATCGGTTCTCGTTTTGGGTGATTTCGTTCATCATCCGTTTCTCCTCAGACGGCGATCATACCGCAGCCCCCCTGCTTCGTCAACTTGCGGAGCACCGTTCCTCTTTGACACGCCATGCGCCAGGCAGTAGAATGAACTGCGGATTGCGGATTGCGGATTGCGGATTGCGGATTGCGGATTGCGGATTGCGGATTGCGGATTTCTGATCGCTGATTCGCTGATGGCAGGTGCATAGTATGGATGACGGGAAGGGGCGGTCGCGCAAGGTGCGGCTGGACGAGCTGTTGGTGGCCCGCGGCCTGGCCGAGAACCGCCCGCAGGCCCAGCGACTG
>MNXL01000074.1:10144-14188 GCA_001871755.1 Anaerolineae bacterium CG2_30_64_16 | reverse complement strand
ATCCTTGCTTTTTGTGCAAGAATTTTGTAGGCCAGGTTGTCACCTTCTTGGTTCCGATTTGTCCGGGTTAGGGCCTAACCCATGAGATCCTTGCTTTTTGTGCAAGAATTTTGTAGGCCAGGTTGTCACCTTCTTGGTTCCGATTTGTCCGGGTTAGGCATGCGCTTATTCATTCTGCAGGATGTTCGAGTTTTCTGTTGAGGAGAAAGCCATGACAGTCCAAACCATGCACCTGGAATTGCCAGCAGCCCTGTTCCAGCGGGTCAGCGTTCAAGCACCGGACGATGCCCGGGAGTTGGTAACTTTTTCTGGTGGAAAGCTACGCTCAGAGCTTGGAAAAGACGTTAGCGGCGGATCACGGATCCGCCTTGAGCTGCCCCGGACTATTGAGAGGATACCGCCGCGAGGGCATGAGTAACTGCCCTGAGTTCATCGAAGGGTTGGGGGCCGGGGGGCCGAAACACAATCTCCTATGAAACAACTTCGTAACCGCTACTTCCTTATCAGTGACGTCCTCCTGCTGGCCCTGGCCGCGTACCTCAGCTTCGTCCTGCGGCTGGAGAAGCTGGAGTTGACCGCGCACCGGCCCGGCTTCTTCCTGTTCACCGGGGTGGTGCTGGTGGTTGCGCCCCTGGTTTTTCACCGCGCTGGTGTCTACTCCCGCTATTGGCGCTACGCGTCGGTGGAGGAGATGCTGCTGCTGGTCGGTGCAGTTACGGCCGCCGTGGTGTTGGCCGGCGCGGTCAGCCTGATCGCGGTCCAGTTCCTGCCGGGCCATCCGCCGCTGCCCCGCTCCATCCCCTTGATCTTCCTCTTGTTGGCGCTCGCCGCGACCGCGGGGCCGCGTTTCCTCGTGCGCATCCTGGCGCGTTCCAGCGCCCGCAAGGCCGCCAACGGCAGGTACAACGACCACCTGCCTCAGCCCGTGCTGATCATGGGTGCCGGGGACGCGGGCGCGATGATCGTGCGCGAACTGCAAAACAACTTGCACCTGGGGCTGGAGCCGGTGGGCTTCCTGGATGACAACTTGGGCAAGCACGATGTGCGCATCCACGGCGTGCTGGTGCTGGGCGATCGTCATGCCATCCCGGAGATGGTCAAGAAGTACAAGGTCGGCCAGGTGATCATCGCCATGCCCACCGTGCCGGGGGTGGAAATCCGCGACATCGTGCGTATTTGCGACGAGGCCGGTGTGCGGACGCGCATCATCCCCGGCATGTACGAACTGCTGGGCGGCACGGTCAGCGTCAGCCAGTTGCGCGACGTGCGGATCGAGGACCTGCTGCGCCGCGAGCCGGTGAAGATCGACACGGAGCAGGTGGCCGCGCTACTGCACGGCAAGCGCGTCCTGGTCACCGGCGCGGGCGGCTCGATCGGCTCGGAGCTCTGCCGGCAGATTATGCGCTGCGAACCGGCGGAGCTGGTGCTGGTGGGGCATGGGGAGAACTCGATCTTTGAGATCAGCAATGAACTGGGGTCAGGAGTCAGGGGTCAGGAGTCAGGGGACAGGGGGCAGGGGAATCCGAAATCCGAAATCCGAAATCCGAAATCCCAAATTGTTCCCGTCATCGCCGACATTCGGCGCCCGGACTGCCTGCGCGCCATCTTCGCCGCGCACCGGCCGGAGATCGTGTTCCACGCCGCGGCGCACAAGCACGTGCCGTTGATGGAGGAAAACCCCGGGGAAGCGATCACCAACAACGTGTTCGGCACGCGCAACCTGCTAGATGCGGCCGTGGCGAGTGGAGTCGAACGCTTCGTGATGGTTTCTACTGACAAAGCCGTCAACCCCACCAACGTCATGGGGGCCACCAAGCGGGTGGCCGAGCGGCTGGTCTGTCAGGCGGCCCAAAGCAGTGGCAAGCCCTACGTCACCGTGCGCTTCGGCAACGTGCTGGGCTCCCGCGGCAGCGTGGTTCTGACATTCAAGAAACAGATCGCCGCCGGCGGGCCGGTGACGGTCACCCACCCGGAGGTGAAACGCTACTTCATGACTATCCCGGAGGCGGTGCAACTGGTCCTGCAAGCGGCCGTGTTGGGACAGGGCGGCGAGGTGTTCGTGCTGGATATGGGCGAGCCGGTCAAGATCGCAGACCTGGCGCGCGACCTGATCGAGCTTTCGGGCCTGAAAGTCGGGCGCGACATAGACGTTGCCTATACCGGGTTGCGGCCCGGCGAGAAGCTGTTCGAGGAGCTCTTCATCCCCGGCGAGGTTTACGGTCGCACCCGGCACCACAAGATTTTCAGGACGGCCAATGGCGCCGCGGGGCCGGTCCATAACGAAGACCTGGACGAGGCGATAGATCACCTGGTTGCGATCGCCGAGCAGGGAGATCGAGCCGCCATCGTGCGCGCCTTGCAGCGGGTCGTCCCGGAGTACCGGCCAGCCGCCAACGACCAGCAGACTGCCGTCATCGGCGCTGTGGGTGGGACTGCGACGCTGCCCGAGCTCAAGCCGCTCGAGCCGCTTGAGCCGCAACAACTACCCGCAGCAACCCAAGGCAGCACCCTGGCGCCGGCAGCGGGTTCGTCATGAATCAGGGATCACTTCGAGACAGGCGGCCCTCTGGTGGATATCTCCAGGGTATCTTCTTAATTTCTCGGGGGTAGATCACCCGCTGTGGCCGGTCTGTGACCGAGCCACCCGTGGCTCGGTCACAGACATCATCGTGAGATTATCGAACTCCAGACGTGAGGTGTGATGAAGGCGAATAGCGTGCGGGCGCGGTCCTCTGGAGAGTTCCGGGGAGGTGTTGCGTTTCTGAGGACTTTGGTCTTACCGGGGGCCGCTGCGCTGGGCGACTGGCTGACGACCAACGCGCTGGATGCGGATGCGGCGCGGTGGCTTTGCACGCACGGGCTGGGCCCGTACGCTTTCCACCGGCTGCGCGAGGCCGGGAAGCTCGACGCGCTGCCCGCGGCCGCGGGGGAGCTCCTGCGCGGCGCCTACTACCGGGCCGTGGCCGACACGGTGCTGCACAATCGGGAACTGGCGGTCGCGCTCGACGCACTGACCGGAGCCGGCATCACCCCGATCCTGTTCAAGGGCGCGGCCTTGGCCCACACCGTCTATCCCGATCCGGCCTGCCGGCCGATGGGCGACCTGGACTTTTGGCTGACTGTTGACGAGATGCCCCGCGGCCAGGCCGCCCTGTCCGCCATCGGCTATGTCCAGCGCCACAAGCCGGCCCGCCCGATCGCCCTAATGATGCAGCATAGCGGCGAGATCCAAATGATCGGCCAACATCCCGGCAGTGGGCTGGTCGAACTGCACTGGGGCGCTTTTGCCGGCGAATGGTTACACCGCACCGCGGCCGTCGATGATGCGGCGATCCGGCAGCGGGCTGTCCCGGTCACTGTCCTGGGCTGGCCCGCCCGTTTGCTGGAAACGGAGGATGCGGTCATCCAACTGGCCGTGCATCTGGCCGTCAACCACCAGATGGCCTATCCGGGGCTGCGTGGGCTGCTCGACGTGGTGCTGCTGGCGCGAGCAAGGGACGTGGATTGGGTCGAGGTGGCCGGCCGGGCAAAAGGTTGGCGCGTGGGGACGGCAACCTGGCTGGTACTCGGTCTGGCGGCCGAGCTGTTCGGCCTGGCTACGGCTGCACCGGCGATCGACCGCCTCCGGCCGGCGCGGCCGCGGCGTTGGGCGCTGAGCCGGTTTGTCAGCCCCCGGTCGGTGCTGGGTCGGCGTGATCTGACGGGCGGGCCGCTGCGCTTCGTCTACCAGTTGCTGTTGGTGGATCGAACTCGCGATGCTGTGCGGCTGGTTTGGCGGGCGCTGTGGCCGGAAGATGCGTGGCTGGTCGCACGGTATGGGCGGGCTGCCGGGCTCGGGATGCGGCTGCGGCATCTCACGGGCGCGCTGCGGGGGCGGGTGTAGACGCAGCGTGCGGTTGGCGGATTGTAGCCGAATGCGCGGTGTAATCCGCAAAACTCGCATCCGAGGGTGTAAGAAAGCCGGGAGGTAGCGTCCTCCTCCTATTGACGAGGGCGAATCTGGGGGGAGGCGCCCACCGTCGGTCTCACCGGGTGAAGCCGCTG
>MNXL01000074.1:0-10130 GCA_001871755.1 Anaerolineae bacterium CG2_30_64_16 | reverse complement strand
AGCGGCTTCACGCCGTTTCTGAGAAGGTGGCGGGCCTGGCTGCGACCGTATGCCCGCTCACTATCGCATCTAGTGCAAAAACAGGGAGCGCTTTCGGTGTCACCCTGAGCGAGTCCGCCCGCCAATATCCGCACCAGCCTGACCGAAGCGGCCCCATGCCCGCCGCGCGGCCCGACACCTCCGCCGCGGCCGAAGGCCAGGATCAACACGGCGGCGACGGCGATGCCGCCCAGCAGTAGGAGCAGGGATTCAACCGCGATCATGGCAACTTCCTATCAGACGGCGACCAGCCAGAGAAAACGCAATGGCTCCAACACCGGGTCGTCACCCAACGCTATTGTACCGCTACTGACGAGATTGTGAAAAGTATCGTTCGGCGCTTCTCACTCTACCGCCCTGGCCACAAGCGTCCCATCTCTACCCCCAGGTGACCGTCCGCCAGGACGTGTATCGGTGCGGGATCGGACAGCCCGCCCACGAAGTTCCCGGCAGCATCCCACTGGCGCCACGCCAGAAAAACCAGTTTTCCCGTGGGATCTTCGACCAGCTTGCCGGCATAGTAGGTGCCTTGATAGTCAGCCACCAGCCCCGCGTCGTCCGCCAGGCGATAGGGGCCGGTGAGCTTTTCGGCCACCAGGTAGCCCGTGCCGGACCACTGACCCTTTGAGCCGGTGCGAGCCAACCGATGTGCGGCGTGCTTTGAAGCCGCGGTGCAGAAAAGCATGTAGAAACGACCGCGCAGGGAGACCACTTGCGGCACTTCCAGGTAACCGAACTCACCAGGCGGGCTAACCGGAGGCAGCATCTCCCAGGTTAGCAGGTCAGGGGAGCGGGCGCAGCCGATGACGCCGCGTCCATCGGCCGGCCCATAGTTGACGCGCGCGGTGAAGAACATGTAGTACACGGCTTCGGCGGGGGAGTAAACTACCCAGGGGTCGCGGCAGGTCTCTTCGGGCCAGCCTCCCAGATCCAGCGTCTCGTACCAACGTGGATCGGCCACTACCAGCGGGTTGGCCGGATGACGTCGCCAATGGATCAGGTCGGTCGAGGTTGCCAGGCCGATGCGTTGGATCAGTCCACTTTCGGCGCGATGGGTGCCGGTGTAGAAAAAATAATAGATGCCCTCACGCTCGATGATGCTACCGGTCCAGATTGCCCGGTCGTCCCAATTACCAGGTGCGCCGGCAGCCAGGGCGATCGGCAGCGCTTTCCAGTGTACCAGATCGGCGGAAACGGCGTGTCCCACGGCCGCAACGGCGTGGCGTCGTTCTGGATCTGGCAAATCCTGGGGCGCTTGCAAGTGGAACAAGTGATAGGGCACATCTGGACGCGGCGCACGTGGTGCGAACCAGAAATCCCATAGATAGCGATCAGATGGTGTGAAAGTCATGGCGTTGTGTAAGCAGGCGAGGTGCCCGGCACTGGAAAGGGGAATTGCCGGGCACCTCACGCTTCGCCGTATAGTCTCTACGCCGCGGCCAGCCATACAAACTGGTACGGCTCCAGTATCAACGGCTCGTCATTCCCTATGGTCATCGCTTCCCCTGTCGCCAGGTTCTGGAAAGCATAACTTAAACCATAAGTGCGAATTGTATTAGCGGCGATCTGCTGTTCGCGCTCGCTGAAGTTGGCCAGAACCAACACCTGTGCGCCCTCGTGGTGACGTATGTAGCCGAAGACGTGCCCATTGCCCGGGTCGATCACTGTGGTTTCGCCACCTGCAATGGCCTTGCATCCTTTGCGGACGGCGATCAGGTGTCGCAATCGCTTGTAGATGCGGCTCTCGATTGTGTTCGGATCGTGCCGCTGGCCCATTTTGCCCCAATCGGTGTGGGGACGATGGACCCAGCGGTTATCGCCGGCCTTGGCCGGGTCGCGCCGGTAGCTGTAATCGTTCAACGTGCCTGCTTCATCGCCCAGGTAGATCAGCGGGATGCCGCCGATGGACAGGATGATGCTGTGGATCAGCAAGATGCGCTGGATGGCCAGCGCAATCTCGTAGGGTGTCTGCTCGCACAGGGCTTTCTCTAACCCGGCCAGGGAGGCGCAGGAGCCGGAGATGCGCGCGTCGCTGGTCTTGGGGTTCTCTTGAAACAGGAGGCCGCGGGCGAAGCTACCCCCAAAGCGGCCGGTGTAGAAGGCGTTGAGAAACTGCCGGTGGTCATAGCCATTGATCCCCAACCGGCCGGCGTCACCGTCGTCGAAGGTCCACCCGATGTCGTCGTGGCAGCGCACGTAGTTCACCCAGGCGCATTGCGAGTTGATCTTGAATCGCTCGCGCATGGAGTATTGCAGCAGGCGCACCTCGCGCGTGGCCAGTGACTCCCACAGCAACGCCATCAGCAGGGGATTGTAGGAGAGCTGGCATTCGCCGGGGTCGATATAGCGGGCGACTGCATCGGGGTGGACGATGGCTTCCGATTTGAAGAGCAATGCCGGCGCGGCGATGCGGGCCAGGGCGTTGAAGGCCTGGATCAGCATATGCGCCTCGGACAGATTCTCGCACCAGGTGCCCAGGCGTTTCCAGATGAAGGCGACCGCATCCAGCCGCAACACTTCAACACCCTGGTTGGCCAGAAACAACAGCTCTTCCAGCATGGCCCGGAACACGGCCGGGTTGCTGTAGTTGAGGTCCCACTGATAGCTGTTGAAGGTGGTCCAAACCCAACGGTTGATCTCGGCCCGCCAGGTAAAGCTGCCCGGTCGAACGTCCGGGAAGATCTCCCGCAGGTTGCGCTCGTACGCGTCCGGCATCGTCCGGTCGGGGAACATGTAGTAGAAATCCTGGTATGTAGGATCGCCGGATCGCGCAGCCCGGGCCCACGCGTACTCGTCCGAGGTGTGGTTGAAGACGAAGTCCACCACCAGGCTGATGCCGTTCTCCCGGAGAGCGCGCGCCAGCCCGGCCAGCTCAGCCATCGTGCCCAGAGTGGGGTTCACCTGACGGTAGTCGCTCACCGCGTAGCCGCCGTCGTTTGCCCCCGCCGGGCATGCGAACAGCGGCATCAGGTGCAAGTAGGTCAGGCCGAGCTCCCGGAAGTAGGGGGTTTTGGCCCGCACCCCGGCCAGGTTGCCGGCGAACAGGTCCACATAACACACGCCACCCAGCATCTCCTGTGACTGGAACCACTGTGGGTTTGTTTCCCGTTCGGCGTCCAGCGCCTTGAGCTCAGCGGGGCGGGCCAGCCACATGCGCGCGGCGGTCTCCAGGATGCTCTCCAGATGGTAGAAGAAGTCGTAGCGTGATCCGTAGAGATGCAGCAGCAGACCGAACAGGTTCTCGAAATTCTGCGTTAGCCGAGCCTTGAACGTGTCCCAGGCGGCGGGGCCTGCATCAGCGAAGGGAGCTTTCAGCCGCGGTAAGAGGCGAGTCAGAGAGATTTCAGCTTGTTTTTTGATCCATCCCGGCGCAAGTTGATCGGTCATTGGTCTGACTATCCTCATTCTGGAATGACCTCATCCCTTGATGCCGGTGCTGGCCACCGATTGCACGAACCACTTCTGGAACAGGAGGAAAACCATCAGGACCGGCAGGGTGATCATCGCGGCGAAGGCCATGATGTCGCCCCACAGCTTGGGGTCCCGCCCGAAGAACTGCTGCATGGCCACCGGCAGGGGACGCACTTCCGCGCCGCGCGTGACCATCAGCGGCCACAGGAAATCACCCCAGTGGGTCAGGAATTGCAGAATGGCCACCGTGGCAAAAACGGGGCGGCTGAGGGGAACGATGATGTTCCAGTAGATGCGCAGGCGGCTGGCGCCATCGACCAACGCGGCCTCTTCCAGGTCCTTGGGCAGGCCGATGAAGAACTGGTAAAACAGGAAAATCGAAAACGCATCAGCGATGAAAGGAATGATCTGGACGTGATAAGTGTCGATCCAGGTTTGAAATCCCAGCAGGCGCGGGCCCTGATTGATCACCAACAAGAGGGGCACGGCGACAGCTTCGAAGGGGATGATCATCAGGGCAATGATCACCGACACTAACAAAGACCGTCCCGTGAAGTTGAGCCGGGCCAGCGCGTAAGCGATCAGGCTGTTGACGAGAATTCCCACAACCACGATGGACGCCACGATGAAAACAGAATTGAACATGAAATGGCCAAAGGGCATCTGGCTGAAGACATCGTAATAGTTTTGTGTGCCGATGCTGCCCTGGGGGATAAACGCGTAGATGCTGCTCATATCCCGGATGATCTGATCTTCGTTGTTTTTGATGGAAGAAATAAACATGAACACCAGGGGAAAAAGGAAAAAGAGGGCCAACGCACCCAATATTATGTAATCCCAGACTATGCGCAAACCCTTGCGGGCGCGATACTGCAGGCTGTAGGGCGACGAACGCCGTTGTACCTTACCCTCGGCAAGTGAATGGACAGTCATCAGACGCTCCTTTCCTCAGTCAGGAAAACTCGTTGCGACAAGGAAATCGCCAACACGATCAAGAAGAAAACTACGGTGATGGCCGAAGCATAGCCAATGCGCCCTTGCTTGAATCCCTGAACGTAAACGTGGATGATCGTAGTCATGGTGGCGTTTTGGGGGCCACCCTGGACCATCACCCAGTTTTGGGTGAACAGCTTGAATGCCAGAATGGTAGTCGTCACCACGACGAAGATGGTCGTGTTACGCAACTGAGGCAAAGTCACATAGAAAAACTGCTGTAGCTTATTGGCGCCATCGATTTGAGCCGCTTCGTACAGGTAGTTCGGGATATCCTGGAGGCCGGCCAGATAGATCACCATCTGAAAACCTACGCCCTGCCAGATCGAGAGCACCATAATCGCCGGCAAGGCCAGTTTCGGATCCCTGAGCCAACTGTAGGGCCCCAGATGTCCAAAACTGAGCGTCTGGATGATGGCGTTGATAAAGCCCCGCCCGGGGTTGTAGAGAAAGGTCCAGATGATCGCGACGACGACCATGGTTGTCACCACCGGACTAAAGTAGATCGTGCGGAAGAGATTGATGGCTCTCAGCTTTTGGTTGATCAGGCTGGCCAGCAGGAGCGCAAATGAGGTCTGCACCGGCACGACTACGGCCGCGAAGATGAAGTTGTTCAGCAACGCCCGGTGAAACGTTTCATCGACGAACAAGCGGGTAAAGTTGCGCAATCCGACAAACCGAGTGGGGATAGTGGCGTTTGGCACCAATCTTTGGTCCGTGAAGGCCAGGACGAAAGCCATCAGAAAGGGGAGCAACAAAAAGAGGATCAGCAAGATCAGCGCGGGCGAGGAAAGTGACCATCCGATCAGGGTGTCTCGCTGCCCTCTGAGCCTTTGTGACCGTCTTGGGGATGTTGCGGCAGGGGTAACATTCATGGTTCCGCCTCCATGAACAGCATATGGCGCACTCGACTCCACATCACATGGAACACTGCCATCGCTGGTGGTGTAAGATGCGGGCGCAGCCCGTATCTTACACCATGTCGTGCAGCGTGGTCTGACTTGTATCTGATCTGAAAATGGACGTTCGCTGCCCGTTTTCATGCTTGGTGGTGAATGAAATTCATGGCGACTTCTCAAAAAAGCGGGGAGACTTCCGAAGTCTGACGCAGGTAAGCCCACTTGCAACAGGCTTTCGGAGACTTCGGAAGTCTTGCACCCCAGATTATTGAGATGATACTCTTACTTGGTGGGCGCGGGGTAGCCTTGGTTATCCTGGATGTCCTGGTCAATAGCTTTGACAGCTTTATCCAGGGTTTCCTGCACATCTGCACCCGAGATGATGTCCGAGACCACTTTGGAGAACTCGCTCGTAATGGTCGGATAGGCCGGTGTGACCGGTCGTGGGATGGCGTAGTTCTGCAACTGTTGCACGAAGCTGTTCAACGGACCGTTAGCAGCATAGAGATCCGACTTCTTGATGGCGCTGAGGCGAGCCGGAACCGCGCCGTTGGCGTTGGTCATCCGCAATATCTGGTCGGGTTCGATCAGGTATTCCAGGAATTTCCAGGCTGCGTCCGGATTCTCACAACTGCTGGTGATGCCCCAGTTCCACGACCCCATGCCGGTGGCAGGTCGCTTGGTCCAGACGGGCATCGGCAGTAGAACCAGGTCGTCACCCAAACCTTCGTGGTGGGGTGTCCACATCCAGTGGCCGACATATGACAGAGCAGTGATCTTCTTGCCGTAGAAATCGTCATCTCCTGCCGGCTGGCTGATCGCATAGCCCTTGTCAAACAGGCCCTTGAACCACTTCATGGCCGCCACGGCCTCGGGACCGTTCAGCACGCCATCGGCGCTTTGATAGTCCTTGCGATTGATAAGATCACCGCCGAAGCCCTGAACGATGGGGCTGAACCCGTAGGTGAACCACTCACCCGCCCCGTAATTGAACTTGAAGTCAATGGCATATTGCACTTCATCTAGCGCTTGCAGCTTCTCCAACGCCTGGTTGAACTCATCGAACGTCCAGGCATCATCGGCACTCTTCGGGATGCGCACGCCAGCCTTTTCAAGATAGGCCTTGTTGCCCCAGATAGCCAGGCCACTGTCGAAGGCGCCCAGGCTATAGAGTTGGCCAGCATAGGTGCCCTGATCGATGATGGAGGGCAGGAAATCGGCCTTCAGGTCAGTTGAGACATACTTGTCGATAGGGCGCATATAGCCGGACCAGGCGTAGTTGTAGAGGAAGGGGCCGTCGAAGTCGAGCAGGCAGGGCAAGTCTCCGGCTAGCGCGGCCGCCTGCACCTGGTCATTGTAGCTGCCTTCCGGCAACTCCACTGCATTGACGGTTACGCCTGTGTTCATGGCGTTGAAATCTCTGACCTGAGCATCGAGCACGTCGCGCTCCTCACCCTTGCCAGAGTGGAACCAGACTTTGATGGTCACGGCCTCCTTGGCTGGAGGCTGGGTGGCCTGTGGTGCTTCCGTAGCAGGCGGAGGTGGGGCCGTGGTGGGGGGTGGCGCAGGTTGGACACATGCCGTGGCAACCAACGCAACCAAAAGGAACAGACTGATGATCGTCCAGCGTTTCATTTTCTTCTCCTGAGTGTAGTTGAGAGATGAACTGATCGGATCGAGTGTCCTGTCTTCCCGGATTTCTCGTCGCTTGTGCCTCCTTTCCGCCTCAACATGGGGCATGAAGTAGGGTTGCGGCTTTTTTTGTCGTGTGACTGAAGTGATGCGGAAGCCCCCGAAGGCGCCCTGACCGTCCTCACGCAGTTTCTCTCCGCACAAGTGTCAGGGGCAACCTGATGTGTTGAACAGATCGCGAGTGGCCGGCCAGGCGAGCTAACAACAGGTCAACCGCCACCCGGCCCGACTCCGCCAACGGCTGGCGGATGGTGGTCAAGCCGATGTAATTGGCGATTTCCAGGTCGTCAAAGCCCACGACTGCCAGCTCACCGGGTACCGCCACACCCCGCTCACGAGCTGCTTTGAGCACGCCCATGGCCTGGGTATCACTGGCGGCGAAGATGGCCGTGGGCGGTTCGGGCAAGTCCAACAAGCGATGGGTCAACTGGCGGGCGTTCTCCAGGCTGTGGGGGGCCAGGGCGATGTAAGATTCTGGCAGCGATATGCCGGCGGCGGAGAGCGCCGCCCGGTACCCGACCAGCCGTTGATCGCTGGTGGGAATGGCATAGTCGGGTAAATCGGTGTCGCCCACGAACGCGCAGCGCCGGTGGCCCTGTTCCACCAGATATTGAGCTGCCAGCCGGCCGCCAGCCTGGTTGTCGATCTCGATACTGCTGAATGACGGATGAGTGAACTCGATCAGCACCGTCACCAATCCATTAGACAGCAGTCGTTTGGCCGCGTCGTCGCCAAACGGTAGCGCCATTATGACCAGGCCATCCAGCCGACGGGTCAAGGGTAAACTGGCCAAATAACCATCGCGCCGGGAGGATGAATCGACGTTGTAGATAACCAGTTCGTAAGGGGAATCGTCTAACACTGCGGTCACGCCTTGCAAGCGCTGAACAAATGAAGGGTAGGTGAAAAAGGGAGCCAACACGCCGATGCGTCCACTGCCCTTGCGGGCTCGGGCGACCGCCTCGGCCTTCGGAACGAAACCTAATTCATCGATGGCGGCCAGAATGCGGGCGCGAGTTGCCTTGTTGACTTTTTCCGGCGAGTTCAGCACGCGGGATACCGTGGTGATGCTGACTCCAGCCTTTTTAGCCACATCGTAGACAGTGACCGTTAGCATGTCTTTCCTTTCGCGGCGATGCCGGTATCGCACAGCACGTTTGTCGAGCCAGCCAAGGAGACCAAATCGCATAAAAGCGCTTTCATGAAAGCACTTTCATTATGAGTATAACACCGATTGCCTCGGCTGTCAAGGGGGGAATTTGATGAATTCTGCCCTACGGACGCGCGTCAGCCGGGCTGGCCACAGATTGCGCCGAAAGCATCTGGCCGGTCAGGCCTGAAACCGCAGCCAGCGATAGCCGTATCCTTCCAGCGTTATCTGATAGGGCGCGGGGGTGATGACTGCCAACTGTGCTCCGGTGAACAGGTCAATGGGTTGGGCGCCGGCCTGGGCTGCGAGGTCCAGTTGGGCCACCTGGGGATCTGGTGACAGGTTGTTGAAGACCAGAACCGTTTCATCGCCGTAGGTGAGCAGGTAAGCCAATATGGCTCGGTTGGCCGGTACCAGGAAGTGGACTTCGCCCCGCCCAAAAGCCGCTTGGGTTTTGCGAACGCGGATCATTTCCCGCATCCGGTTTAGCAGCGAATCGGGATCATCGCGCTGGGCGGCCACGTTGACGCGGCGATAGCCGAAGGTGGGGTCGTCGATGACCGGATCGGTCAGGGCGCTCGGGGCGGCGGTCGAGAAGCCCGCGTTGGCGGCTGCGGACCACTGCATCGGGGTGCGCACGCCGTCCCGGTCCGCCAGCCAGATGTTGTCACCCATGCCGATCTCGTCGCCGTAGTAGATCACCGGCGCGCCGGGCAGGGTGAACAGCAGCGAGTTGGCCAGCTCGATCCGGCCGCGATCGTTGCCCAGCAACGGCGCCAGCCGGCGACGGATGCCCTGGTTCAGGCGCATGCGCGGCTCGGGCGCGTAGAAGTCCCACATGAACCGCCGCTCTTCCGGCGTCACCATCTCCAGCGTCAGCTCGTCGTGGCAGCGCAGGAAGGTCGCCCACTGGCATGTGTCTGGGATGGGCGGGGTGCGGGCCATGATCTCCACGATCGGCGTTCGGTCGGCGTGGGCCAGAGCCAGGTAGATGCGCGGCATGAGGGGGAAATTGAAGTTCATGTGGCACTCGTCGCCGGGAACGCTCGGATCCGCCGGGTCACCCCCGAAATAGGGCCGCACATCCTCGGGCCACTGGTTCGCCTCGGAGAGCAACATGGTGCCGGGCGCATACGCGTCCACGAACGCGCGCACCCGCTTGAGGTAGGCGTGCGTCTCGGGCAGACTCTCACAGCTCGTGCCCTCCCGTTCGTAGAGATACGGCGTGGCATCCACCCGGAAGGCATCGGCGCCGAGATCCAGCCAGAACTGGACGACGCGCAACATGGCCCGTTGCACCGCGGGGTGGTCGTAGTTGAGGTCGGGCTGATGATCGAAAAAGCGGTGCCAATAGTACTGACCGCGCAACGGCTCGTAGGTCCAGTTGGACGGCTCACTGTCCACGAAGATGACGCGCGCGTCGCGGTATTTCTGATCGGTGTCGCTCCAGACGTACCAATCGCGATACGTGGCGTGCTCCGGGTGATGGGGGTCGCGGGAGGCCTGGAACCAGGGATGTTGATCCGACGTGTGGTTGGGGATCAGCTCAACGACAATGCGCAGCCCGCGGCGGTGTGCTTCGGCGATCAGCGTCCGCACGTCGTCCAGCGAGCCGTAATCGGGATGGACGGCGAAGAAATCCGCGACGTCATAGCCATCGTCTCGCAGCGGCGAGGGGAAGATGGGCAGCATCCAGATCGCGTCCACGCCCAACCATTGGAGGTAGTCCAGCTTGCCGGTCAGGCCGGCCAGGTCGCCGATGCCGTCGCCGTTGCTGTCGGCATCGGCCCGGACGAAAACCTCGTAGAAGATGGCGTCACGGTACCAGAGAGGATCTCGTGTCATAGCGGTTTTGAAATCTCAAGATACTGGTATCTTCTCAATTCTTCGGGGAATCGCTCGCTGTGGCCGGTCTCCTGACCGAGCCACCGTGGCTCGGTCAGGAG
>MNXL01000040.1:11059-11450 GCA_001871755.1 Anaerolineae bacterium CG2_30_64_16 | reverse complement strand
TGCGCCGGCTGGTGATCAGTGCGCTGGTCGGGATGCTGTAGGGGAATTTTGCGCGTACTGCATACTGCGTAGTGCGTAGTGCGTAATGCGTGGTACGTGGTGCGTGGTGCGACGAGGTGGGCGGGGAACCGCAGGCTGTCTCCCGGCGTCTTCGTGAGTACTTGTGAAGAAGCACCTTTGTACTCTGCTCGGGCCGGTCTCCCGACCGAGCCCGCTTGTGGGAGGATTTCCCATGACGATTTGGCCGTGCGCAAAGATGCGCAGTGCGCGGTGCGCCACGGGGCGCGGGATCGCGATGCTGACCCTGTTCTTGGGCGTCGCGCTGACCGGCTGCGCGCCCGCGCCACTCGTCCCGCCCGAGGCCGCAAACCCGTCCACCACTCCACCGGCG